>CAYJHA010000014.1:0-26623 GCA_964369785.1 uncultured Bacteroides sp. | reverse complement strand
CCTCTATAAAGCCTGTAAAGCCGTAAAGTGCACCTGCAAGGGCAAAAACCATAATAGTAGTTTTCATAACGTTAACGCCGCTTACTTTTGCAGCTTCTTCGTTACTGCCAAGCGCAAACATGTTTTTACCGAATGTTGTTTTGTTCCATATAAACCACATTACTGCAGCAATTATTAGCGCAAACCATACATAGTTCGGTATAGCTGTTCCGCCTATTGTAAGTATGCTACCGCGAACAAAGTCTGTATAGCTTTTGTCTAGGTTCGCAATTGCAACGCCGTTGTTGTTGCCCATTTGCACGTATAGTAAAAGTAGTGTATACATAATTAGCTGTGTTGCAAGCGTAACAATAAACGGGTGCAGTTTAAACTTTGTTATAAAAAACGCATTAAAGCAACCCACAAGTGCGCCAACTGCCATAACTATTAATATAACAACGGGTATTGGCAATACGCCCAAGCCCGGCCACATTTTGGCAGAGTAATCAACCACTTGCAAAAAAGAAGCACTTATACACGCTGTTAGGCCTACTATGCGGCCTGCTGAAAGGTCAGTGCCGGCTAAAACTATACACCCTGCTATACCTAAAGCCGCAGGCAAATAAGCTGCTGTTTGGCTTATAATATTAATTATGGATGCAGGTTGTAAAAAATATTCGTTTGAAAAAGCGATGTAAACAATCGCAATAAACATAAATATAAAAAGTGCGTTATTAAGCAATAAATCTATAATTCTTTTCTTGTCCCACGGGGCTTTTACTTGGTTTTGCATAATAATCTCCATTCTGTACTTATTATTAAAAATATTATATTTTTAAACGTATTTTGCGGCCAGTGTTAAAATCTCTTCTTGGCTTGTACTGCTTGCGTCAACTTCGCCCGCAACCTGCCCGTTAGACATTACAATTATCCTGTCGCAAACACCAAGAAGCTCAGGCATTTCAGATGATACCATTATTATGCCCTTATCTTTTTGCGCAAGTTCATTAATAAGCTGATAAATCTCATATTTTGCGCCTACGTCTATTCCCCTTGTGGGCTCGTCAAGCAATAAAATTTCAGGCTCGGTTAAAAGCCAGCGCCCTATAATAACTTTCTGCTGGTTTCCGCCAGAAAGCGAGCGAATTTGTGTTTTTGCACTGGGCGTTTTAATTCTCATGGCTTGTATTGACCAATCTACGTCTTTTGCCATTTTTTTCTCACTTAAAACAGTGCCGCCAATTAAATAGCTGTTTAAATTAGATATAACAGAATTTTCTTTAATATCCAACACGCCAAAAATCCCTGTTGCTCTGCGCTCTTCCGTTAAAAGCGCAAACCCGTTTTTAATGGCTTCTCTTGGGCTTTTATTAGAAACAAGCTTGCCGTGAAGCTTAATTGTTCCCTCGGATTTTGTCATATATCCAAACAAATTTTCAAGAAGTTCCGTCCTGCCGGAGCCGTCTAGCCCGGCAATGCCTAAAATTTCGCCTTTTTTCAAGCTAAAACTTGCCTCTTTTAAATTTGTATATTTTCCGCTTAATTTTTCAACTTCCAAAATTACTTCAGACGGTGTGTTCAGTTTTTCAGGGAAACGGTTTGTAAGCTCCCTGCCAACCATAAGCTTTATTATTTCTTCCATTGTAAGTTCTTTTGCCGGGCGTGTAGCCACCCATGCACCGTCCCTCATTATAGTAACTTCGTCTGATATGCGCAGTATTTCTTCCATTTTGTGGCTGATGTAAATTATTCCACAGCCTTTTTCTTTTAGCATTTCAATAATTTTAAATAGGTGCTCAACTTCTGTTTCTGTAAGTGATGAAGTTGGCTCGTCAAAAACAATTATTTTTGAATTATATGAAACAGCTTTTGCTATTTCAACCATTTGCCTTTTTGACACCGGCAATGTAGACATTATTGCCTTTGGGTTTACGCTTACATTTATACTCTCAAAAATTTCGTTGGTATCGTGCAGCATTTTGCTCTCGTTCACCATTAACCCTGCAATTTTTGGGTACCTTGCAAGCCATAAATTATCAATTACACTGCGAGAAAGCGCTTGGTTCAATTCTTGGTGCACCATAGCAACACCATTTTCAAGTGCCTCTTTAGAACTTTTAAAATTAACTTCTTTTCCTTCTATTGTAATTGTGCCTGTGTCTTTGTAATAAATTCCGAAAAGGCATTTCATCAATGTAGATTTCCCGGCGCCGTTTTCGCCCATTAGAGCATGGACGGTGCCGGCTTTTACTGACAGATTAACATTATCCAAAGCTTTTACGCCGGGAAACTCTTTGCTAATGCCTTTCATTTCAAGCAGTGCACTTTGCATATAATCGTCCTTTCGTTGTGTGTAATACAATATTAATTATTTGCATTAAATATGGGAAAGGCGCCCATTGTCCAGCAAAACCATAAGCGGTTATAGGAGCTTCGGGTCGCCTTTCCCTTTTTAATTTAGTAAAATCGGGTAAATTTTATCAGCCTGTGTATACGCTGTAAGGTACACGAACCATTGCTGCGTCTGCATCGATGATTAGTGAATCTGTGTTAGCCATGAAGTCGTCGCCTGCTTGTACGTTTCTTGCAAATATAGCAACGCTCTCTGCCATGCCTTCAGCATCTTGCTTAATTGTACCTGTCATTTTGCCATCAGCAATAAGTTGTTGTGCTGTCTCTGTTGCGTCAACACCAAAAGTAGGAATTGTGTAGCTGCCCTCTTCGCCTGTGTTGTAGCCTGCTGTGTTAAGTGCAGTAATAGCGCCCTCTGCCATGCCGTCGTTGTTAGCAATAACAAGCTCTATCATGTTGCCGTTTGCTTCAGAGTATTGTGAAAGGAATGTAACCATATAGTCGTTAGCAGCTTGTGCCGACCAGTTACCGCCTTGGTCTACGTAGTACATGTCTGCGTTGCCCTCTTCAAAGAAAGCAAGTTCTGGTTTGCCTGCTTCAACTAATTTTACGTTTGCATTCTCAACTGCAAATTGTGTGCGGTACTCAGCTTCAGGGTTGCCCTCTTGGCCTTTGAACATAACGTAAGAGATAGTTCCGTCGCCGTTAAGGTCAACTGTATCAAAGTTCTCTACAAGGTAATCGCCAATTAAGTCGCCTTGTAGCATACCTGCTTCTTGTGTGTTTGTGCCGATGAACGAGCATTGGTCGTAGCTGTTTACAACATCAGCAGAAATTTCACGGTTAAAGAAGATAATGGGAATGTTGTTTGACATTGCCAAGTCAACTGCGCTTTGTGCTGCGTCCGGTGTTGCATTGTCAACAATGTTAACAATTAAAAGGTTTGCGCCGCTTGTTACAGCTGTGTTAATTTGGTCAGTTTGTGTTGCTTGGTTGCTTGCGCCGTCATAGTTTGTGTAAGAAATGCCTGCTTCTTCAAGTTTTGCGTCAAGTTCTGCACGAACTGAAGAAATATAAACGTCTGCATAGTTGTAGTAGAATACAGCAGCGTTAATTTCGTTTGCCGGTGCTGCGTCTTCTGCCGGTGCCTCTGCATCTGCTGCAGGTGTTTCTGCCGGTGCCTCTTCAACTGCGGGCTCGCTTGTGCAGCCTGCCATTAGGCCTAGCGACAATGTTAATACAAGTAATAGTGCTAATAACTTTTTCATCTTAAAAAGTCCTCCTTAATTATAATTGAATACGCGCTTTACACATTGCAAAAGCAAATGCGCCGCGTTTCAACGTAATTAATTCTACACTAAAACAACAATTTTGGCGATAGAAATTTCTTTGATGAAACAGGAAAAAACTTTTTAAAATTCAAGTAAAATAATTGTAAATTGGATGAAATGTAAAAAAAACAACATCTTTTTTGTGCAAAGCCACAAAGCAATATAAAAAACAGCTATTTATGGTGCAATTATTTTGTTTTTTCATTTTTCAGCATAAATTAGATTATATTGTAATTTCAATTAAGTTTTGCTCAGGGTCGAAAACACAACTCTCGTAGTAGCCATCACCTGTTAAGCGTGGGTAACTTGCCACATTAAAGCCATCTTCTTCAAGTTTTACAGTAAGTTCATCAACTTTTTCTTTACTTCCAACACTAAAAGCAAGGTGAACAAAGCCGCAAGCCTTTTTGTTCACGCTATTCTTTTCTAATTCAGGCAAATTCATTAGTTCAAGCCGTGCTCCACTTTCAAACGACAAAAAGTACGATTTAAACCCTGTGTTTTTATTGTGATACATGATATTGCTCTTTGCAAAAAAATATTTTTCATAAAAATTCTTCGTTTTTTCTAAATCCTGCACATAAACTGCAATATGTTCAATTTTCATTTAATACCTCTTTACTTATTACAATAGTTTGTATCTAATATAAGTGATTAGTTATATTATTTTTTCAATATTGCATACATATCTTTTTTATAAGCCTCTACCCCCGGTTGGTCAAATGGGTTTACTCCACTTGCCAGGCATGAAAAAAAGCAGCTGATAAAAAAGAAATAAAAAATTTCACCAAAAGTAAACATTGTTATTTCGCCGAAATCTAAAACAATTACAGGTACGCCGCCTTTTTGATGAGCACTTTTCGTCCCCTCAAACACGGCTAAGTTCAATTCGCTGAAATTTTTGTTATCAAGATACTCAAATTCGTCAGAAGGTTTTATCATTTCAGTATCGGGCCTTATTTTAAAATCAACAGTTGACATACACTTCAAAAAGGTTTCAAAAATATCTTTTCTTCCGTCTTGAATATATTGGCCTATTGCGTGTAGGTCTTCAGAATAATTGCATGCGTACGGCAAAAGTGCGCTTTCGCATTTGCCCTCGCTCTCTCCAAAAAGTTGTAGCCACCACTTAGACAAATAGCTTAATTCGGGCTCGAAACAACACAAATTTTCTATTTTAAACCCGTTGTTAACCATAATATGCCTAGTTGCCACGTACTTTGCCATGTCACTCTCGTACATATTACTGCTCAATATTTTTTCACGCATTGACGCTGCGCCCAGTACAAGCTCTTTTATGTTCAGCCCACATACAGCAAGCGGAAAAAGCCCTACTGCCGATATGCCTGAAAATCTTCCCCCTATTTCTTTTGGAAATTCAAGAAAATTGTAACCGTTCACTTTTGCAACTTCGTGCAACCTTGAATTTATTGTTCCTGTTAAAACGATGTAATCACTTGGGTTTTCGCCACGCTTATTATAAAAATCTCTTAACAGCCTAAAAGTTATACCCGGCTCTAACGTATGAAAATCTTTTGCTATAACATTAGCATAAACTTTTTTACCCTCAAGGTTTGACAGCATAGAGGTTATATACTTTGCCGACAAATTATTGCCTATATACCTTACTTCAATGTTAATTTCGCTTTTAAAATATTCTATAACACTGCGTGCCGCACCGTTTGACCCACCAACGCCGCATAGCAAAAGAACATCACAATCTTTTCGTATTTCACCTGCAAGTTCAATCATTTCATTTACAATTTTATCGTTTGCATAATCTTGAATATCCCACCACCCAAGAACGCTTTTGTCATAATCACCTTTTACACAAGCGTCAAAGTGTTGTTTGTTTTTCAAGAGCCAATCGTTAATTTTATCTGTGATATTTTCATCAGTACTAAATTTCATATTATCTCCTTTTCATTTTTCCGTTTTCTTCACTACAAGGGCATTTCACACGCAGCTATTCATAAATTATGTCTATAAATTTTTGAAGCTTAGAAGATTGTTTTATAGCCTCGATAATTTTACACACTTTATAGCCATCTTCAAAAGTAGCACCATACGGGGATATATCTTCATTGTTTGCAACGCATTTCAAAAAATGTGCAATCATGTTAATATGCGCATGTTCCCAGCCAACACCGTGCCCTCTTGGCCACCATACGTCCATAAAAGGGTGGTCTCTATCAATTTGTGTTACATTTACATTTGTAAAACCTGCTATTTCACTCGTAACAGTGTCTTTTTGGCAAACAAGCAAGCTGTTTAAATTTTCTAGGTCAAAAACAATTGAACCCTTTGTACATGATATTTCAAACCTCAAGCTATTTTTTCTTCCGGCCGACATTGCCGACGCACGAATTGTTCCCGTAGCACCGCTTGCAAACTTAAACAGCGCGTTAACCTCTTCATCTTGTTCAATGTTTACTGTGCCGGTTTCAGAACTTCTTGTTTTGTTATAAGTACTTACCATCCCACATGTTTGCACTATTTCACCAACTAAAAAACGTGATAAATCAATAACATGTGTTCCTATACCATTTGCCACACCGGAGCTCTTTGGCCCGTGGGCGTACCACAATTTTTCAAGCGGTGTATCTTCAAAAGCACCAACGTCTTGAGAATAGTCGCCATAAAAATGGTATACTCTTCCCATTTTGCCGCTTTCTATCAGTTTCTTTGCCAACATTATTGCGCTAACAAAACGGTAATTGTAACCGCACAATGCTTTTATATTTGTTGCACGGGCTGCATTTTTCATTTCTAATGCGTCTTGTGCACTTAACGCTAGCGGTTTCTCACAAATAACATGTTTATTGTTTTTTATTGCAGAAAGTGCAATTTCTTTGTGTGATACATCTGATGTGCATATATCAACAACATCTACATTAGGGTTATTTGTTACACCTTCATAACCCACACAATAATTATTATAAATATACCGCTGTTTTGCCGCATTTGCCTTTTGTTCAGTTGTAGCGCTTATACACTCTCGCACAATTTCATATGAAGAATTATTATAAATATACGGTATAGTGTGGTAAGCGTTTGAGTGAGATTTTGCCATAAACCCTGCGCCCACAAGCCCTATTGATATGCGTTTTTTATCTGTCATTACTATCACCCATTTCAAAAATTACCGCTGTGCCCCAAAGCAAATAAGCAGTTTTTGTTTTCCGTTAAAAGTGTGTGATTGTGTTAAAAAATACTCACTAGCCTTATTTTCTCCCTCAAGCACAACAACAATTGCATACTTATTAACATTTAATGTATAGCTGTCACTTTCTGCAACGCTCACTTCCATCATTTTAAAAAGTTCGTTTTCCAAAACAACATTTCCATCTCGCTCAATTTTATATTTAGCAAGTGTGTTTTTTAGCGTGTCACCATCATAATTAAAGCAATCAAAAAGCACCTCGTTTGATGTGCCACAGTGCAAGTCATCTTCACTCATCTTGCGGCCGTCAGGTGAAAAACATTCAGTGCGCAATGTTAAATCTGTTGGCTGTTGAACCTCTGCAAAAAAAACACCACTACCCATTGCATGTGGCACTTTGCCGGGTATTAAAAATGTATCACCTTCTTTTACATTAATTTTATGCAAACAATTTTCCATTTCTTTTATGTCTTGTTTTTCAAAAATTTCAATCCATTTTTCTTTTGTAACGCCTTCTTTAAAACCTAAAAACACATATGGCTCTTGCCCATTTATAACACGTGTGCCTAGAATATACCACGCCTCTTTTTTGCCGTACCTTGAATTAAAATGCGCCTTAGCATACTCATCATCAGGGTGCACTTGTATCATCAACCGTGTGTAGCTGTCAATGAGCTTTACTAAAATGTCGTGTGGCTCATCAATAATGTCAGTAAGAAGCTTGTTTTCATCGCTAACCGATACACCCTTGCCGTCAGCCGTACATGTTGTAGAGCAAATCCACCGCTCGGGGTAATGCCCGTCTTGTGCATTTTTATTCGAATTGAACTCATCAAGCAACATTCCCCCCACAAACGGGCGGTATACTCTGTTTTCATTTAGCTTTATCACAAAAATCCTCCCTCGCAGTTTAATATCCACTTTTTTTCATTATAAAATTACAATTTTGAAATGTCAACAAATATATTTCAGTCTGCCGAAAACCCCAGCACTAAAAAGTTTCCTTTTCCACTTGGCCAATAAATTGTCAACTGTTTAAAGATAATTTTGAAATTTATATAATTCTTGACAGTATTATAATGTTTTGTTAAAATTATTGTATATTTTTGACATTTTTTTAATAAGGTGAAACATGATTAAATATTTATTTTTTCCATTGTTTTTTATTTTAATATTTTTTGTATCTTGTTCGGGCGCCGGCAGTGCCTCAAACGATAACGTTACAATAAAAGTGGGCTTTCATTCAAATTATGGTGGTGCCGCGGCTGTGCTTACCGGCATAAACAAAGGTTATTATGAGGAACAAGGCTTAAATGTCGAGCTTGTGCCTTTCACTGCCGGGCCGTCTGCAATTGCCGCGCTCAACTCACAAAGTGTTGATTTTGCATACATTGGGCCTGGTGCTCACAATCTTATTATAGGTGGGCACGCAAAAATTATTGTTGCACAAAATATTAGCAATGCAGAGGCAATTATTGCAAAGCAAAGCACAGGAATATATGAAATGTCTGACCTGAAAGGTAAAACAGTAGCCGTTATGTTTGGCACTTCAAGTGAAGAGCTATTTAAAGTTGCACTAACTGCAAACAATATAGGCCATGACGAAGTTACAATGGTAAACTATGATATGGCAGGTGCTGTTTCTGCTTTAGAAATAGGCAGTGTAGATGCAATATGTGTGTGGGAGCAATATAAGTATGATGCTTTAAACAAATTAGGTGATGACGCTATTATTTTAGCACAAACAAGCGATTTTCAAGACAGCTATATTTCACTTTCAAGCTGGGTTACCACAGAGGAGTATATAAATAAAAACGAAAACATTGTGCAAAAATTTGTTACCGCCACTGTAAAGGCACAAAACTATTGGGCAAGCAATACAGAAGAAGTTTGTGGAATTTTATCAAGCGAACTCAACATTCCACTTGCAGATTTATTAAAAGGCCAGTATCAAAATGATATTTTTACTATTGAAGAGTTAAAGCAACATATATCTGACGGTTCTTTACTAGACTTATACATTGTACAGCAAAACCATTTTATTAACAGCAGTGAAAACTTAGAGCAGGTAGATGTAACAGATTATTTAATTACAAAGTACATGAACAGCGCTGTTAATTATTTAGGCTAAAAAGTACCAACAGTTGTTTGTTATATTAAGAGGTAAAAAGTGCTACTAACAATTATGTTAATTATTGTGTCCACTATAATAGTTTCGTGGATATTCGGTTACCCCAAAACTTATTTTATGTTTACGCTTATGAATATTAGCTTTCTTGGTATGCTATATTTTTTGCTATTATATTTTGTGAAAATAGGTGGCACATTACCGGTATATCAAAATATACTGTTTGGCCCGAATATTTTGCTTAACTATTTAAAAAACTCACCCATAAGCCTTAACAATATTGCAATTTATGATAATTTTTTCCGCTTTGCTACTCCTTGTTTTTTTCTTCTCAACGCAATAAATTTAAACTTGTCTTTGAATAAGATATTTTATAAATATAAGTTTTTATATATTGTTTGTTTAATCCCTGCTGCTGTTTTGCTGTATATAAGTAGCCCCGGTTTTATTTACAGTGCTTTTCCGTATCAATATAATAAACAGCATTTAATTGTTGACATTAGCTTTATTGTTATATTAATATACCTTATCTCTGCATTTTTTGTATTTTACTTTGAATATGTACAAATTGCCCTTTCATGGTATAAACGCAGGCATTTAAATTATATGATTGGCATGTCGCTTTTTAGCGTTTCCTTTCTTGTTTTTGCACAAGTAGACCCCATGCTAATATACCAAGACTATAACAGGATAAACATTTTTTTGCGCCCTGTTTTACTAACAAGCAACAACCATGCATTTGTTTGGATTATAACATTTTTTATTTGTATTATAGCTTGCATGTTTATGATGTACCAAAATTTTATATATTATAAATTTGAATACGACCGCAGTAAGCTTGAAATGACTATAAAAAGCAAAGTTACCGACGCAGAGCTGACAGCTTCAATGCTATTGCACGGGCTAAAAAACCAACTGTTATCTGCAAAAATATTGAATAAAAAAATTGAAACACGTGTTAATGAGCAAAATATTAACAGAGAAGAATTGCAAGAAATTTGCGAAAAGCTTTTAGACATAAACAATGACATGTCTGATAAATTATCATACCTTTATAAAACTATGACAGACGTTAAAACAATTTTAGTTCAAACATCTACGCAAGATTTGTTTGAAATTGTAAAAGCCAAAACAGCAACAAAAGACGCAAATGGCATTGTAACATTCACTGTGGAAGATGGCTCTGTTTTAATTGATAAGGAATTGCTTGCTGAGGCAATTTACAATATTATTTCAAATGCCATAGACGCTGTTTCGTCTGTGCCACAAAAAAAAGTTGCAGTGAGAATGTTTTTCACCAGAAATCATGCAGTTATATCTGTAACAGACAACGGAGCAGGAATTGACAGTGCAGTTAAACGCAAACTTTTCATGCCTTTTACCAGCTCTAAAAACTCTGCCACAAACTGGGGGCTTGGTTTATGCTACTCTCAACGAATTGTAAAAAAACACATGGGAGATGTACGTTTTGAGTCAAAGCCAAATAGTGGTACAACTTTTTTCATTTCATTCCCAAGATATTTAAGGAAGGGTGACAATGGATAATAAAATTAAAATTTTAATTGCTGAAGACATTGATATAATACGAGAGAACTATGTTGATATGCTTTCTCAAGATGAACAGCTTAAAATTATAGGCACAAGCAGCACAGGCAGTGGTGTTGTTCAGTTGTTCAAAAAAAAGCAAGCTGATGTTGTTTTAATGGATATAGAAATGGAAACACCAACTGCCGGAATTGATAGTGCAAAAGAAATTCTTGCTTTAGGAACTGATGTTAAAATTATATTTTTGTCTGTTCACGAAGACGACAAAACAATTGTTTCGTCTATGGCAACAGGCGCTGTTGATTATATGGTTAAAAGCGATAATGCTAGCGGCATTATATCTCATATAAAAAAAGCTTATCTTGATAAAGTTGAAATGGAGGCAAAAATTCAAAACTGTATGAGAAATGAATTTTTGCGGCTATCTAAAAGCAACAGTGATATTATAAAAATAACAAAAAAAATATCTTCGTTAACACACAGTGAACGTGAAATTATATCACTTTTATTAAAAGGTTTAAAAATAAGTGAAATAGCTAAAATACGCTGTGTTGAGACAGTAACAATTAAAACTCAAATAGGGCATTTGCTTAAAAAATTTGATGTTAATAGGAGCAAAGAAATTATAAAACAAATTAACGATTTAAATTTATCAGAACTATTTTTATAAAGAATAACATCAACTATTTCAACATACGCAAACACACAATTTTATTAAAAAATGTTACTGTTTTGCGATTTTGGCTTGTTTTTAGTTACAATACACAAAAATCAATGCTTATTTTTGGCTTCCTGTAAAAGGAAGCTTTTTTTGTGCTTAAAAGTATAAAAGCTGTATTTATGCGGTTTTACATTCTTTTTTATAAAAAGGTATGAAAAAACATCATACTTATAAATAAACTGCGCCTGTGTTAATCTTTGTTTAAGCTAAACAAAATAATTGTTGATATTCGATAATTATTAGTTAGATAGTGTTTACATAATTTAAATACACGAAGATTTGTCGGAGGGTGCAATGAACAATTTAAAACGAAAAAAAATGAAAGACTTTAGCGACGGCAGCAAAAGAACAAAATCAATATTGAATATGTTATCCATATTAACAGGTATACTCGTTTGGTTTTTAATAACACGAATTGATAATATTAATAACTTTCTAGCAAGCCCGGAGCAAGTTGTATCAGCGCTAATAAGTGAATCTTCAGCGGACGGTAGATATTTTAGAGATATTTTCTTCTCTTTGCAGCGTGTATTTGTTGGGTTTGGAATAGCATTTTTGTGTGCAATACCCACATCGTTTTTAATGGGTTGGTACCCTAAATTTAGAGGACTTGTTGACCCATGGATTAAATTCTTTAAAACAATTCCTCCTATTGCACTTGTTCCGCTTGTTGTTTTGGCAATGGGCCTTACAGAAAATGCTAAATATACAATTATTTTTGTCACATCGTTTCTTGTAATGCTTGTTACAATTTATCAAGGAATTAAAGAGGTAGACAAAGTTCTTGTTAAAGCCGCATACACTTTTGGCGCTTCAGACTTTTACATATTCAAAGACATTATAATTCCTGCATCGTTCCCCTTCATCTTAGTTGCTGCAAGGCTTGGTGTTTCAACAGCACTTACAACATTAATAGCTGCCGAATTAACAGGCGCCACTTTCGGAATAGGTGCAAGAATACAGGCAGCACAAGGCTATATGAACACATCTGTTGTACTTCTTGGTATTATAACAATTGGCGTTATAGGCTACACACTGGACGCACTGTTACTACTTGCTGAAAAACAACTTACAAGGTGGAAATAAGAATGGAGAAAGTTATGAAAGACAACCTAATAAGTATTAAAAACATAAACAAAGTATATAAAGTGCCAAAAGGCAAAGATGTGGTTGCTTTAAAAAATGTTAGCTTAGAAATAGAGAAAAATGAATTTGTTTGCGTAGTAGGGCCTTCGGGCTGTGGTAAAACAACGCTTATGAATATAGTTGCAGGCCTTGAGAGTTTTGACAGCGGCGAAGTAAAAATGAGCGGAAAAGACATTATAGGCCCGGGGCCCGAGCGTGGCGTTATTTTCCAACAGTACGCTTTGTTCCCATGGATGACTGTTAAAAAAAATATAGAATACGGCATGAAATTTATAAAACATGAGGATGGCACGCCGTATTCAAAAGAAGAAAAGTCAAAATTAAGCGACAAATATATAAAAATGGTTAACCTGGGAGGGTTTGAAAACTCTTACCCAAAAGAATTGTCCGGTGGAATGAAGCAAAGGGTTGCTATTGCAAGAGGTTATGCGGTATCGCCCCAAGTGCTGTTAATGGATGAGCCATTTGGCGCACTTGACGCACAAACAAGAGCACAATTACAAGAAGATTTATTGAACACATGGGAAAAAGAGAGAAAAACTTGCTTTTTTATCACTCATGATGTAGACGAAGCAGTTTTACTTTCTACTAAAATAGTTATAATGAGCGCACGTCCCGGCGAGATAAAAGAAATTGTTGATGTCAACTTACCTTACCCTCGCACACAGGCAACTAAACTGGATGATGAATTTATAAAACTTAAAAACCATGTTTGGGACACTGTTTATAAAATGTACCTCGAAGTGAGAAAATAATTATGTATTTTCCGAAAGCAAGATATAATTTTGTTTTCGGTATATAAATTAAAAAGGAGATTTTTAAAATGAAAAAGAACATCAGATTTATTAGCATTGCAATTGTTATGATTATGATGCTAAGCTTGTTTGCAAGTTGCACAAGCACGCCTGCAGAAAGCACAGCACCTGCAGAAAGCACAGCACCGGCAGAAAACACAGAGGTTGAAGAAGAAGTTGAGCTTGAGCCCGTTACAGTAAGAATTGGCTACCACGCAAACGAAGGTGGCGCTACAATTATAGCTGTTGCAGAGGAAATGGGCTATTTTGAAGAAGAAGGCATTATTGCAGAGCTAACAAAAGTAGAATCAGGCCCTGTTGAAATGGCAGCTATGCGTGCAAGCAACAGAACACTGGACATGGGTTACATTGGGGCAGGCGTTTCTTGGAACGCAATGGACCCAAGCGGAAACGGTTTGAAATTTGTATTTTTTGATGGCCTTTCAGACGCAGAGGCACTTATTGCCAGAACAGGCCAATTTGAAGATGCAGATGGCAACGGCGAATATGACCTTGAAGAAATATACATGGGCTTAATGGGCAAAACAGTTTATTTAGACACATCAACAACACCGGGCGGCTGGTTGAAGAGCCTACTGGTTGCCATAAACGAAGGACGCCCACAAGAAGAGCAACTTTGGATACACAGCGAAACAAGCGACTACCTAAATGGATATACAGCGCCAAATGATGACCCTGCATACATGGTTGATTGCGTTCAACTTGCAAACAACAATATTGCATCTGCAATGAGCACACAAAGCGACCAAAGAGTTGACATAGCAGTTGCTTTTGCACCTGTACCTGCAACCGCTATTGAAAGCAACGACGATGTAGAACACATTGCAGCAACAAGCACTCACCTACCAAATAATGCACAGCCGTCTACATGGGTTGCTTCAGAAGAATGGATGGCAGAAGACCCCGAAGTTGTGCAACGTGTTGTAAATGCACTTTATAAAGCAGCTGTTACAAGGGCAGAAGACCCTGACGCCGCTTGCCGCCTTGCAGAAGTTCTTTGCCAAGCAGAAGAAGGCACATTTAACCCATCTGCTGCAATTTGGCCCGGTGCAGAAGAGTATGCACAGTGGTTTGCAGATGAGAGCTCTGACGGTTACAGTTACATGAATGCGCTTTATGAAAACAACAAAGTAAATGTACCTGAAGGCGAAACACCTAAAGCATTTGAAGATTGTGTAGACTTCACATACTTGCTTGAAACTATTAATTAATAATTATTTTAAGGGCGCCAATTTTGGCGCCCTATGTAATATATCAAATGTTTAAGATAAACTGTAAGGAGCCTACAATGAACTACTATAACATTACACAAACCGACCTTGGCACAAACGCAAAAATACCACTATTAAAGCTAGGCGACAGCGGTGAAGTTTTTTATGAGCTCGCGCTTGAAATGATACGTGAAATTGAAAGCGCCAACGCTGAAAACAGGCAGGCCGTTTTCATTGTTCCCGTAGGGCCTGTGGGGCAATACCCTGTTTTTGTGCGATATATAAACAAAAACAACATATCGCTTAAAAACTGTTATTTTATTAATATGGACGAGTACCTAACAGACGACGGAAAATATATAGACAAAAATAGCGCCCTCTCATTTAGGGGCTTTATGGAACGCGAAGTTTACAGCAAGATTAAAAGCGAGCTTTTAATGCCTGAAAGCCAGCGCGTATTTCCGTGCCCCGAAAACCCATCTGCTGTTACGCAGCTTGTTGAAAAGCTTGGCGGTGTTGATGCTGTTTTCGGTGGCATAGGCTTAAACGGCCACTTGGCTTTTAACGAGCCACAGCCAAATTTAAGTGTTGAAGAATTCTCAAATTTAGCAACACGCGTTTTAAATATAGCGCAAGAGACACGCACAACAAATTGCATTGGAGACCTTGGTGGTGCAATTGAGCATATGCCTAAAAAGTGCATTACAATTGGCATGAAAGAAATACTAACAGCCAAAAAAATTAGGCTTGGTGTGTTTAGAGACTGGCACAGAGCGGTAGTTCGCCGTGTGGCTTATGGTGAAATTAGCAGTGCTTGCCCTGCTTCAATTTTACAAAACCACAATGATGCGATGATATATTTAAACGATAATGCAAGCAAAAAGGCGTATTAATATGAATTTACTTATAAAAAACGCAAATTATTATATAAACGGAACTTTTGAAAAAGGCGATATACTTTGCAAAGATGGCAAAATCGTCTCTCTTTTAGGTAAAGGTTGCGCCGATAATGACACTACTCCTTTTAACTTGTGTAGTGATGGGCAGCCCGCTGAGACTAGTGGCGAAGAAAGCGGCAACGTTTTTGAAAATACATTTCGCACAATAGATGCCCGTGGCAACTATGTTGTACCCGGCTTTATTGACGTACATTTGCACGGTGCTGTCGGTGTTGATGCGAACTCGGCCGACATACTAGGGTATGAAAAAATTTCGAAATTTCTCGCTACTCAAGGTGTAACTTCTTGGCTTGCCTCTGTTTTAACCGACACAAAAGAGCAAACGCTCTCTTGCATTGATGCAGTAAAAATTGCAAGCAGTAAAAAAAACAAAGGGGCATTTTTGCTCGGTTTACATTTAGAGGGCCCCTTTTTAGCGAAAGATTACAAAGGCGCTATGCCGGAGCACCTATTAAAAAAAGGCGATACAAAACTACTGGAGCAATATATTACAGCTGCCGATGGCGCTGTAAAATATGTAACTGTTGCGCCCGAGGTTGACGGTGTTATTGATATGATAGAAGCCTTGAGCAACAAAACAGTTTTTGCTTTAGGGCACAGTGCCGCCGAATATTACACAGCCATGAAAGCATACGAAAAAGGCGCACGCTGTACAACACACACTTTTAACGCTATGCGGTTATTTCATCAGCACGAGCCTGCCATTATGGGCGCGGCCCTTGCAAGTGACTGCTATTGTGAGGCAATTTGCGACGGTTTACACTTGCACCCGGGCAGTTTAGAAATGCTTTTAAAATGCAAAGGATACGACAAAGTAATTGCTGTATCAGACAGTATAATGGCAGCAGGGCTTTCTGACGGCGAATATATGCTGGGTGTTAATGAAATAACAGTGAAAAACGGCGATGCTAAGTTAAAAAACAGTGATGTACGCGCCGGCAGCACCATAACTGCAATAAATTCTTTGAAAAATGTGCTAAAATTTACAGGTTGCAATTTATCAAAAGCATTGCCGCTATTTACGCAAAACCCTGCAAATGCACTAAAATTATCATCAAAGGGCTATATCGACATAGGCTTTGATGCTGATTTCACTATACTGGATAAAGATATAAATGTTATTCATACTATTGTTGGCGCAAATATTGTTTTTTCAAAATAGTATTAATAAAATTAATTCCTACTGAACCGGTTGGAAACGGCTCGAATTTTAACATACAATTTCACTTGAAAGGAACGGTATAATATATGCCATTAATACCACTTCGCCCTATTATGGACGCGACAGAAAAATACAACTTTGCACAAGGAGGTTTTAACGTAAACGCTGTTGCACAGGCAAAAGCGGCAATTGAAGTGCACGAAATGCTGCGCTCGCCTGCAATATTACAAGGGGCAGATTTAGCAAACGGCTTCATGGGAGGCTGTAAAGATTTTATGAATGCCACACTTGAACAAAAGCAACTTGGTGCAAAAAACATAGGCGATGCCGTAAAGAAATTTGCACTTGAAAGCGATATTCCTGTTGCCCTGCATTTAGACCACGGGAAAGATTTCGACTCTGTCAAAGCTGCAATTGACGGCGGCTACACGTCTGTAATGATAGACGGCTCTTCCCTGCCTTTTGCCGAAAACATTGAACTTACACGCGAAGTGGTAAAGTATGCCCACGAGCGTGGTGTTAGTGTTGAGGGCGAATTGGGTGTGCTTGCAGGCGTTGAAGATGCGGTAAACCACGAAAACTCAACATACACAAACCCACTTCACGCAATTGAGTTTTTTAAAAAGACAAAGTGTGATTTACTTGCAATAAGCTATGGTACAATGCACGGTGCAAGCAAAGGCAAAGACGTTAAACTTCGCACACAAATTGCCACTGCAATAAAAGAGTGTATGCTTCACGAGGGCATTGACGGTACACTTGTAAGCCACGGTTCTTCAACTGTACCAAAGTATATTGTAGACGAGATTAACGCACTTGGTGGCAACATAACAGGTGCGCACGGCATAGCTTTAAGCGAGCTAAAAGTGGCAATATCACAAGGCATACGTAAAATTAATGTAGACACAGATATACGCCTTGCCGTTACACGCAATTTAAAAGAGCTTTTTGCTTATAACGCAAATTTGCAAAATAGTGCATTTATAGGCGAAATTTTCACTTTATTAGAGAGCAAAAAAGAGCAATTTGACCCACGTGTATTTTTAACACCAATAATGCCAACTATTATGTATGGCGAGATAAGCCATAACGATATAAAGCTTGTGACAGATTGCATTGAAAGAGGAGTTAAGGAAGTTATAGGCACTTTAATTGTTGAATTTGCAAGCGTGGGAAAAGCGCCGCTTGTCAAGCTTTCAACGCTTGATGAAATGGCAGAGGTTTATAAAAAAGCAGGAATTTAGCACTACTATTGTTATTACGTAATTGCTGCCCGTTTGTGTATTTTTTAAATGTATGGTTTTTTCGACAGTTTGACCGCGATACGCATGATTTGCGTATCGCGGTTTTTGAATGTTATCATAAAAGTGCTTGAAATTAAGTACGCCACACACTAGTTATAATCACAATAAGCGAAACTTGCGGCTTTGCGGCCACACGTTTCGCTTTTTTTATAATAACCGGTGGCTTGATGCCACCGGTTGCAGTTCTTCTTTTTTCGGGTTTACCCCAACTATTGACAAAGAGCCTATTATATAAAATGTCAATTTTTCGCTATACTGCCGCATAAATAATGCCTATACGATAAAACTGTTAAAACAAAATTATAGCATTTTAATCGATTCACCGCGCACAATTACCGTCGGCAGCTCTAAAGTGTTATAAGCATCAAACTCACGCTTGCCGCTTAATTTGTCAATTATTATGTCCGCGGCACAATCTGCTATTTTTTCTATCGGTTGCAGCATCATGGTTAGGCGTGGCGTTGTTATTCTTGATATTGCATAGTCATCTATACCTATTACCGAAATGTCATCGGGTATTTTAAGGTTTAAGTCTTTTAAAAGCGTTAAGCATACAAGCATTACACGGTAGTTTGCACAAAAAATTGCAGTTGGTGGGTTTTTTAACGTTAATAATTGCATCACCTCAGCTTGTAAAAAGTCGTTAGAAGCATCTGTGTGCACAATATATTCATCTACTATTGGCAACTTGTGTTTTTGCATTGTTTCAATATACCCCTCAGTTCGCAATTGAGATGTATAACCTGTGCCGGAAGATATTATGGCTATTTTTTTGTGATTGTGAGAGCAAAATTCTTCTACCGCCATAGCCGCTAGTAATCTGTTATCTACAACTACGGCATCTGTTTTAATTGTTTGGCTCAATTTGTCAAGTAAAACTATGGGAATATTCCTATTTTGAAGATGAACAAGGTTAAGTGTCTCTGTCTCGTTTGGAATTGCAATTATGGCACACACGTTGTTTTCCAGCAACAATTTTATGGCGGATTTTTCGTCATACTCGCTAGGGCCTGCAAATTTGCACACTAGCGTGCTCATGCCACGCTTCATAAAAGCATGCTCAAGTTCAAAACACAACTGCATATAAAAAGGGCTGTGCGTTAAATTTGGCAGCAAAAGCCCCACCAAATTTGAATGTGCCTTTTTATTAATAAAACTCGGTTTTTGAGGTTTATAGTCTAAAGATATAATGGCTTCCTCTATAAGGTCTACACTTTTGCTTCGTAATTTTTCGCCATTAAAATATCGCGATATGGTAGAAAGCGAAAGCCCTGTTATTTTTTGTATGTCTCTGTAAGTAGGTGTTGACATAATATCTCCTTTAATGATATATAAGCAAAACTCTTTAATATCTATACTGTCCGTCTGTCAAAATCAAGTTTATCTTCATTACTTTAAGCGCAATGCTAAAGTAATAAACAATTCAGCGCCTTTATAAACAAGATTTTAGCGACACAATCTTGTATAAATTTTAAAATGGTTTAGCTTTAAATCAAGCTTGTTCGTTTTAATAAAACATATTTGTATATTAATATTATATCATGTTTCACAAAATGTCAATTAAATAGAACAAAATATTTTTGTTCTATTTAAATCGAACGCAAATATGTGCAAATGATACAATTAAAATGCAATTTTATTGTAAATATTAACGTTTTATTAAAATTCTATTGACAAAATATACTGAACAGCTTATAATTTAGTCAAATTCAATTCGAACAAATTTGCAAAAACTTCATTTCTGTTCGAATTTAAAAGAACAAAAATGAAAATTAGGATGGTGTTTATGTCTGCGAAAATAGGTAACGTGCAATCGAGACAAAAAAAAGATTATAACCTTATATTTAAAACTCATTTTAAGCAGTTCAAAAAAAGCATACCTCTTTATATAATAATGCTAATACCATTAATTGTGTTTTTTATAACAAGATATGCTCCCATGGACGGTTTGCAAATAGCTTTTAAAGATTACAGGGCAGTAGACGGCATCGAGGGCAGCCCATGGGTTGGTGTAAAGCACTTTTTGCGCTTTATTGATTCTTATAACTTCTGGCAAATTATGTGGAACACTATTTCACTTAGTTTCTATCAATTACTTGTTGGTTTTCCCTTCCCTATTATTCTTGCATTGTCACTTAACACAATAAAAAACGGAAAATTCAAAAAATCGGTTCAGTTAATTACTTATGCACCGCACTTTATTTCAGTAGTTGTTATGTGCGGTTTAATACTGCAACTGCTAGCTCCGAGAACAGGCATTATTAACCAGCTAATTGTAATGCTGGGCGGGCCGGAAATCAACTTTATGGGCGAGGCAAGCTTATTTAGCAGCGTTTACGTATGGTCCGGCATTTGGCAAAGCACAGGCTGGGGCACAATTATTTACCTTGCAAGCCTTTCCAGTGTTGACCCTCAAATGCACGAGGCGGCAGTTATAGACGGTGCATCGCTATTTCAAAGGGTACTAAATATCGACTTTATGACAATTTTACCTATGATAATTACAATGTTAATAGTTAATGTAGGCAGCATGTTACAAGTAGGCTTCCAAAAAGTATTGCTGCTACAAACGCCGCTTAACTTATCGGCATCTGAAGTTATACAAACTTATGTTTACAAAATCGGTCTTGCGTCTCCTGTGCCTGATTTCTCCTATTCCACTGCAATAGGCCTGTTTACCGCAGTAATCAATTTTGTGCTGATAATACTTGTAAATAAAATAGCAAGAAAACTCGGTGATACAAGCCTTTGGTAAACACTAAATGTAAAGGAAAGGATCGAGCTATAACATGGATGAAATTACTGTTAACAAATTAAAGCAAGGCAATTTAATATCACGAATATCAAAAAATATATTTGAGAGGCATTCATCAACAAGAGACAAGATTTTTGTTTCTATTAATTACATATTACTCCTATTGGCAACCATAATTACACTTTATCCGCTATTATACGTTGTAAGTTCTTCTTTCAGTTCCAGCGATGCCGTAATTGCAGGCGAAGTATTTTTACTGCCCGTAGATTTTACAATAGAGGCATATCAAGCTGTATATGAATACAAAGACATTTGGACCGGATACGGCAACACTATTATAAATGCGGTAACCGGCACCACACTAAACATTATGTTAACCGTATTAATTGCCTACCCAATATCACGCCCTGATTTATACGGCAAAAAGTTAATAACATTCCTTTTAACATTTACAATGATGTTTAATGCAGGCATTATACCCACTTACTTATTAATGGACGATTTAGGGCTTGTAAACACAAGGTTTGCAGTTATACTGCTGGGGCTTTTAAATGTAAGAAACATTATTTTGGCAAGAAGCTTTTATACACAATCCATAGGCAAAGAGTTAATTGAGGCCGCAAAAATTGACGGTGCAAACGAATTTCAAGTAATGACAAGGATAATAGTGCCACTGTCTAAGGCAATACTTGCTGTTATTGGCCTTTTCACATTTGTAGATTACTGGAATGAATTTTTCAACTCACTTATTTACTTAAACGACTCATCTTTATATCCATTGCAATTGTTCTTGCGCCAAATATTAGTTATGGGCAATATAGATACAAGCTCTGCAATGGTTGACCAAGAGACACTTGAAAGAATAGTCGGTATGGCCGAACTGCTTAAATTTGCAGTTATAGTTGTTGCTACATTACCAATTATGTGTATTTACCCATTCGCGCAAAAATTCTTTGTAAAAGGCGTAATGGAAGGTGCAGTAAAAGGTTAGTAGATATATTTAAACGGAGGATTATTTGATGAAAAAATTTATAAGCATACTTTTAGTTTTAACAATGGCACTAACTTTATTTGCGGGCTGTGCAGCACCTGCAGATGAACCCGCAACTTCGACAGATACAACTGCTCCACAAGAAACTTCTAACATTGCGCCTAGCGGTGAGTTCCCAATATCAGAAGAGACCGTAGAGCTACATATCATGGCATCACAGCAGGCTCAAGTGTCAGACCTTGAAGACAATGATTTTACAAGGTACGTTGAAGAAAAACTTAACATCGACATAATTTGGAATGCTGTTCCACAAGCTAATGCAGCCGAAAAGCTTAATGTAACACTATCAAGCGGCGCAAACATGCCCGACATCATCATGGGCTTTGATGTTAATATGTCACAACAAATAGCTTTTGGTGAGAGCCAAGGTATGTTTGTAGACATGACACCTTACCTTGATACATATGGCCAAAACATTTTAAAAGCTTTCGAAGACATTCCAGTACTGGAGCAAATTTCAAAAACACCAAGCGGAAAATTGTTTGGCATGGCAGGCGCAGAGGAAACATACCACGTTAAATACGGCCAAAAAGCATGGACAAACGCAAGCTTTTTAGAAGCAGTAGGCATGGAAGTACCTACTACAACAGACGAGTTTAGAAGTTTGCTCGAGGCATATAAAAACGATGACCCCAACGGAAACGGCATTGCAGACGAAATACCTATGAGCGGTGCAATATCAGGTTGGAACACATTTATAGTACCTTATGTAATGTCTGCATTTGTTGAGTATATGCAACCCACAGGCGGTACAGGCACAACAGACACAAGCGCAACAAAAATGGCACTTGCTGTTGAAAACGGCGTAATCGAACCATCTTTTGTTACAGACGGTTGGAAAGAAGGCCTTATTTACCTAAACGGTTTATACAACGACGAATTAATCGACCCACTTGCATTTACACAAGATCAAAACCAATTAAAAACTGCAGTTGCCAGCGACCCTAGAATTGTTGGTGTAGCCACAGGCGGCGCAACAGGAGCAATTTCTCCATCCAGAGAAATTCAAGAGGAATACAGAGTAGCATTACCACCGCTTGAAAGGCCAAATGGTTTCGCAAGCACATATTACACACCAATAAGTGCATCGCAAGGCAGATTTATCATCACAAACGAGTGCGAAAATGTAGAGGCAGCTGTTCGTCTACTTGACTACTTAGTATCAGAAGAAGGCTCTCTAACATCACTTTACGGCATGCAAGACCGTGACTGGGCATATGTAGACGACGACTCATTACTAGGCCTTAACGGCGAACCCGCAGTGTTTGACACAATACTTGAGTTTGGCCAGCAGACAAACGCGCACTGGGCAAAAATGGCGCCACAAATTATGCCTGATGCATTGCGCAATGGTATGGCAATAGAATCAGACGGCTCATTTGACCCTGAGGTAAACTTATATAACGAGACAAAAAATAAATACGAGCCTGTTTCTCAAGGCAAATACTTATTGCCTCTTACATTAAAAGAGGAGCTTGTAACAGAATACGTTGACCTTTTCACTCCTCTTTCAGGTTATCTAGATCAATCTACATCACAATTTATAACAGGCGAGCGCAGCATTGAAGATGACTGGGACGACTATGTTGCAGAACTTGAGAAAATCGGTCTTGAGAGGTTTATGGAGATAATCAACGAATCTTATGTATATGCATATGGCGAAGATTCTCTTACAAACTTTAACTAATTAATTAAATTAGTCATAGCAGGTTTCAATCAAATAGAACATTGCTTCTATAAAAGTGTTGAAACCTGCTTTTTTAATAAGATGGGAAGTAGATTATGAATAAGTATATTTTTTATGTTTGCTCAAAAGGCAACGACGGCTGGGACGGTTTAAGCCCGACGCAAACAGACAACACGGACAACGGACCATTTAAGACACTTAACCGAGCCAAAACTGCAGTTAGGGCAGTTGCATCAGGTGATGTGCATGTAATAATAAGGGGCGGCACATACTTTTTAAGCGAAACTGTCGTGTTTAATATAGAGGACGGCGGAAGCGAAAACAAAACGGTAACTTACGAAAATTATCCGGGTGAAGAGCCAATTTTCACATCCGGTGTACATATTGACAACTGGGAAAAGACAGACGGCATAGAGAACCTTGCAAAAGAGGCAAGAGGCAAAGTTTGGCGTGCACATTTCCCCGAAAACGTGACTAAAGTGCTAACGCTATTTAACGATAAAACAGCAATTAGCAGATGCCACAGTGATTTTGTAATGCCTACAAAAAACATAGAATACGAAAAAACCGACAGTTTAAACGTAGCCAAAGAAGAAGACCGCCCCCTGCTGCGCAGGGTAGATTTTCCAAAAGGCATGATTAAGCAAAGAGCAAACATGAGCGACATAGAGTTGCGTTTTATGCCTGTGCCGTGGACGATGAATTTATTGCCCATTAGCGCTGTGGATAAGCATAATAACATTGCCACGCTTGCCGTAGAAGCAACAGCCCCACTTAGCGCCAAACCTGCAGGCATGAGGGTTGAAAACGACATTACATACTTAACGCAACCCGGCACGTTTTGCGCAAACAGCCTGGAACGTGAGATTTATTATATACCACAAGGCGATGAGCCTGAGCCGAATATTTACATCCCCACATTAAAGCAGTACTTTAAAATTGAGGGCAACATAAAGTATAACGCGGCAAAAGACGAAACTTTGCAAAACTTACATTTTAAAGGCTTAAGTTTTTGCCACGGCATGCGCGATACAACCGAAGACGGATACAAAGGAACAGGCATACAACACGATTGGGAAATGTTTGATAAAAATAACTCGCTCATTCGTTTCCGCGGTGCAAAAAAATGCACTATTGACAGTTGTTATTTTTACAACACGTCAGCTACTGCACTAAGGCTGGATTTAACTTGCCAAAATATAACTGTTAAAAATAACATGTTTGACAACATAGGAAACATAGGCATATTGCTATGCGGTTATGGCCCCGGCACAAAGGACGAAAACCACCACAATATTATAACTAACAACATTTTAACACGTTGCGGTGAGGAAATATGGCACGGTCATGCAATTTTTGTATGGCAAAGCGGGCATAATTTAATTTCGCACAATAAAATACATCACTCCGCACGCAAAGCCATAGGCATTTGCGGCGTTAGAATAACAATACTCGAAAACCCAAAGCACAAATTTGACGAGGCGTCAGCCACTATAAGATGGGACGAAATTGCCGCTGCGCAAAATAATTCTACCGATGAATTTGAGCGCTACTTGCCGTATTTACACTCTCGAGGTAACAAAGTATTAAATAACGAATGTTATAACGTACTTGAAAAAATGGGTGATGGTTCAGCAATTAACATCTCCGGCGCAGGCGACAACAACCTTATTCAAAACAACTACGTGCACCACCTTCCTACTTACAACGCAAGTGCGGCAATACGTTTTGACGACTGGCAATGTGGCACAACAGTGGACAAAAACATTATTTACATGTGCAATTTAATTGGCATAACAAGAAAAAACTACAACACCATTACAAATAACTTTATTGTGGATGTTAATTGCAAAAGCGGATATTTGCGCTTTGCTTCGTACCCTAACGAAAAACCGAATTACGGTGCACTTATTGAGCGAAATATAATGATGGACACAGACGATGAAATGAAAGTGTTTACAGACGGCTACTTAGTATCCGACGGGGCTTGTTTACCGCAGCATTGCAACATTAACAGCAACATTTATTGGTGCGAAAAGAACAATAGCGAATGCGATGAGCACATCAAAGAGATGAAAAGCCTAAACCCACAACTTGAAAAAAACAGCATTGTTGCAAACCCACTATTTTGCGATGTTAAAAACGAAGATTTTTCTTTTATGCCAAGCTCCCCTGCAATTGCCCTTGGCATAAAACCGATAGACCGCCGTAAAATAGGTATTACAGAGGAATTTCCAAAACACTTAAAACATCGAGAGTATTCAAGTGCGCCAAGCGGCGAGTTTGAGCGAGGAAAAGACCCCCAAAAAGAAAACTATTCCTGGTGGTAAATTCCATAATGCAGTTTTTTATGCAAAAGCGCTTTTTTGTTAAATAAATTGTTAAGAACTAAAAAGGGCTGTCGCATTAAGGTAATGTTGCACAAACATAGTAAAACGATTGTAGGGACAACCCTTGCGGTTGTCCGAAAAGCATTAAAGGTCACGCCCCTAAACGGACAGGGGCAAGCCCTGTCCCTACAATGACTTGTTTGCTTTGACGAATAGATTCGTTAATGCGACCCCCCCCTTAAAACAAGTCGTAATTAAATGGAGGTGTTGACAAATAAAGACTTTGTCAACACCTTATAATATAAAGGCATTGCACTATCACAAAATAACTATGAAGGAAAACAATATGAACTCTCATTACATAGAGCTGCAAAAAAAGATAGTCAACTATCAACTGGGGCAATTTATCCACTTTAACAGTGCCACACAGCAATTTAACGTAATGCCAAGCGATGTTAAAGACTGGGAGTGGAACATGGAGAACCGAACGGGAATCAGGAAGTATCAATTTGAGCCCAAAGACTGGAACCCATATATGCTCGATTGCGAGCAGTGGGCGCGCGCAAGCAAAAAGCTCCGTGCTAAATTTGCATGCCTAACCGCAAAGCACCACGAGGGCTTTTGCCTTTGGCCAACCGAGACAACAGAGCACTGTGTGCGCAACGCCACTTATAAAAATGACGTTGTTGCGGAGTATTTGCAGGCATACCGAAACGCCGATATAGCGGCAGGCCTCTATTTTTCGATGCTGGATTTAAACGAAAAAATAGGCAGATACAACTGCACAAAAGAGCAAGTAGAATTTACAAAAAATCAGCTTAGAGAGCTACTTACAAATTACGGCGAAATACCTTTTTTAATAATAGATGGTTGGCACGCAAAATGGGGCGGCCCCCGGTACGAAAAAATGGACTATGACGACATGGAGAATTTTATAAAATCTCTCCAACCAAATTGCCTAATATTAAACCACAGTTGCGAAAA
>CAYJHA010000013.1:0-26689 GCA_964369785.1 uncultured Bacteroides sp. | reverse complement strand
GGGCATTTTCTACTTTCAAGTGGGCGTCACTCAAACGCATATTGCCAAATGGCGAAACTTCAACAGCATGCAGGCAAAACTGCAGACGTAATAAAAACAGTTGCTGATAAGCTTCAGAATACAAAAATAGATGTAATAATAGGCCCTGCAATGGGTGGCATTGTGTATGCGTATGAGCTTGGCCGCCAAATGGGCATACGCGCCATTTTTACAGAGCGTGTGGACAACGAGATGACACTGCGCCGCGGCTTTGAAATTAACAAAGGCGACAAATGCCTTATAATGGAAGACGTTGTAACAACAGGCATTTCAAGCCTTGAGACAAAGCGCGTTATTGAAGAGTGGGGCGGCGAGTGTGTTGGCATTGCGTGTGTTATTGACAGAAGCAAAGGCACAAGCCCCATACACATTATTGCAAGTGCGTTTGAGCTGAATTTAGACACATTTACGGCTGAGGAGTGCCCAATTTGCAAAGAGGGCAAAACACCGCTTGTAAAACCGGGTAGCAGAAAATTTTAGGAGGTAAACATGGCTAAAGCTTTTATAATACTGTCAAACGGCATGGCTTTTGAGGGCGAAAACTTTGGCGCAAGCGGCACAAGCGTTGGCGAAGTTGTGTTCAACACCGGCATGGCAGGGTATGAGGAAACACTTACTGACCCCAGCTACTATGGGCAAATTATTACGCAAACTTACCCGCTTATAGGTAACTACGGCATAAACGGCGATGACGCAGAGAGTAGAAAAATATGGGCGTTTGGTTATATTGTGCGTGAAAACTGCGAAGAACCGTCAAATTTCAGGTGCGAAAAAACACTTAGCACTTATTTAAAACAGCAAGGCATTATAGGTGTTAGCGGCATAGACACGCGCAAACTAACACGCATTATACGCGAAAGCGGCGTTATGAACGGCGCAGTTACAACAGAGTACGACAGCGCACAAAGTGCACTTAACGACAAAGAATTAATGCAAAAAATAAACAGCTACACTGTAAAAGATGCAGTTAAAAATGTTACTGTGAGCAAGAGTGAAGTTTTCAACGAAAACGGGAAATACCACGTTGCACTGTTTGATTTTGGCTACAAAACAAATATACTTCGAAACCTTGTTAATAGAAATTGCAAAGTTACCCTTGTGCCTGCACACACAAGTGCAGACGAGATAAAAGCCATGAAAGCTGACGGCATAATGCTCTCAAACGGCCCCGGAGACCCTGCCGAAAACACTGAAATTATAAATGAATTGCTAAAAATAGCGGCACTGCAAATACCCATATTTGGCATATGCCTAGGGCACCAACTTATGGCACTTGCACAGGGTGCAAAAGCCACTAAGCTAAAATACGGGCATAGGGGTGTAAACCAGCCTGTAACAGATTTTAAAATGGATAGAACTTACATTACAAGCCAAAACCACGGCTACGCCGTTTTGGGCGAGACTATTGACACAGCCAAGGCAGAAATTAGCCACGTGAACGCTAACGATAAGACGGTTGAGGGTGTGCGATATAATGGCTTTCCATGTTTTACGGTGCAGTTCCACCCGGAGGCTTGCGGTGGCCCGGCAGACACTGAATATCTATTCGATGAATTTATTTCAATGATAAAAAATAAAAAGGAGGGTTAAACTATGCCTAAAGATTTATCTATAAAAAAAGTGCTTGTTATAGGCAGCGGGCCAATTATAATTGGGCAAGCGGCAGAGTTTGACTACTCCGGCACGCAGGCATGCCGCGCACTTAAAAGCGAGGGCATAGAAGTAGTGCTTTTAAACTCTAACCCCGCAACAATTATGACAGACGGCAACATTGCCGACAGAGTTTACGTAGAGCCGATGAACGTGACAGTTCTAAAGCGCATTATTGAAATTGAAAAGCCCGACAGTGTTTTGCCGAACTTAGGTGGCCAAACAGGGCTTAACCTTGCAATGGAGCTTGCGCGAAGCGGCTTTTTAGAGCAAAGCGGCGTGCGCCTTTTGGGTGCACAGCCCGAGACAATTGACAAAGCGGAGGACAGGCAGCTTTTCAAAGACACTATGCAAAAACTAGGCGAGCCTGTTATTCCCTCAAAAGTGGAAGAAACACTTGAGGGCTGTGTTAAATTTGCAAAAGAAATAGGCTACCCCGTTATTGTGCGCCCTGCGTTTACAATGGGTGGCACAGGTGGCGGCATTTGTGCAAATGAAACAGAGCTTCGTGAAATTGCAACTAACGGCCTGCGCCTTTCGCCCATAACACAGGTGCTTATTGAAAAGGGCATTGCAGGCTGGAAAGAAATAGAATACGAGGTAATGCGCGACTCAAAAGGCAACGTTATAACAGTGTGTAATATGGAGAATTTCGACCCTGTTGGCGTGCACACAGGCGACAGCATTGTTGTTGCGCCAAGCCAAACGCTTAGCGACAAAGAGTACCAAATGCTTCGCACAAGTGCGCTTAATATTATTACAGAGCTTGGAATTGAGGGCGGCTGTAACGTGCAATATGCACTAAAGCCCGATAGCTTTGAGTACGCCGTTATTGAGGTTAACCCGCGTGTTTCGCGCTCGTCTGCTCTTGCAAGTAAAGCAACGGGCTACCCCATTGCGAAAGTTGCGGCGAAAATTGCAATAGGCTATACGCTGGACGAAATACCAAACGACGTTACAGGCCAAACGTGCGCTTGTTTTGAGCCGGCACTTGATTACTGCGTTGTAAAATTCCCGAAATGGCCTTTCGATAAATTTGTGTACGCAAAAAAAACACTGGGAACACAAATGATGGCGACAGGCGAAGTTATGGCAATTGCAAATAGCTTTGAGCACGCACTTATGAAAGCAGTTACAAGCGTGGAACTAGGCCTTGAAAGCATGACGCTGCCTGCGCTTTGCGAAAATACCGATGAAGAAATTGTGCAAATGCTAAGTTTGTGCGACTCTGACAGAAGCTTTAGAGTGTACGAGGCAATTAAGCGTGGCATTAGCTTTGACACAATTTACAGCATAACTAAAATAGACAAGTGGTTTTTATCGAAACTTAAAAACCTAGCAGAAATTGAAAAGAGCCTTGCGAGCGGCGATGACAGCGAAGAACTTTACAAAAAAGCAAAAAACAGCGGCTTTATGGATAAAACAATTGAGCGTTTAACAGGCAAACCAATACGCCAAAAATTAGTTGCAAGCTATAAAATGGTAGATACTTGCGCAGCTGAATTTAGCGCTAAAACGCCTTATTTTTATTCTACGTTTGATGAAGAGAATGAGGCGGCACAGTTTATAAAAGAGCGTGTAACAAACAAAAAGAAAGTTATTGTTTTCGGTTCAGGCCCTATAAGAATAGGCCAGGGCATAGAGTTTGACTATTGCAGTGTTCACTGCGTTTGGCGCTTAAAAGAGCATGGCTGTGAGGCTGTTATTATAAATAACAACCCCGAGACTGTATCGACAGACTTCGACACGGCTGACAGGCTTTATTTCGACCCACTTACAGACGAGAGCGTGGAGCACATTATTGCAACAGAAAAACCTTGGGCTTGTGTTGTGCAATTCGGTGGGCAAACAGCAATTAAGCTTACAAAGCATTTAACAAAGCTCGGTGTTAAAATTCTTGGCTCGTCGGCAGACTCTATTGACGAGGCAGAGGACAGAGAGCGTTTTGACGCTTTGCTTGAAAAGTGCGGTATACCGCGCCCGAAAGGCCTTACAATTTACACATGCGACGAGGCCTTGCAAGCAGGCAAAGAGCTTGGTTACCCGGTGTTACTGCGCCCGTCATACGTTTTGGGCGGCCAAAACATGATAATTGCATATAATGAAGCCGATGTTGTTGAGTATATGAAAATTATAACGTCGCACGAGCTTGAAAACCCTGTGCTTGTTGACAAATACCTTATGGGCACAGAATGTGAAGTTGACGCAATATGCGACGGAGAAAATTTCCTTATACCCGGCATGATGGAGCATATAGAGCGTGCAGGCGTGCACTCGGGCGATAGCATAAGCGTGTACCCACCACAAAATATAAGCGAGCGCCTAAAAGATGTGATTGTAGACTACACAGGCCGCCTTGCAAAGAACCTAAAAGTAATTGGGCTTATGAACATACAGTTTGTTATATTTAATAACGAGGTTTATGTTATAGAAGTTAACCCACGTTCGTCGCGCACTGTGCCGTACATAAGTAAGGTTACAGGTGTGCCTATGGTAGATTTGGCTGTGCGCTGTATGCTTGGTGAAAAGCTAACGGACATGGGCTATGGCACGGGGCTTTACAAGCAAGCAGACATAGTAGCAGTTAAAGTGCCTGTATTCAGCTTTGAAAAATTGCACGATGTAGATACACAGCTAGGGCCTGAGATGAAATCAACAGGTGAGGTTTTGGGCATTGCAAAAACGTTTGAAGAGGCAATAATGAAAGGGCTTGTTGCCGCAGGCTACACACTTAGAAAACCCGAACAAGGTGAGGATAAGTGTGTGATTTTAACTGTGAAAGAGAGCGATAAGCAAGAAATTTCAGACATTGCATGGAATTTGAAAAACCTTGGCTATAAACTTTATGGCACAGCAGGCACTGCCCACATAATAGGCAAAAATATGATAGCGTGTAATGAAATTAACAGAATAAGTGACGAGCACCCAAATATTCTTGATTTATTTGAGAGTGGAAAAGTGGACTATGTTATTTCTACATCGTCCAAAGGGCGAAACCCGGCGGCAGACAGCGTTAAAATGCGCCGCAAAGCGGTAGAGCTTAGCATACCATGCCTTACCTCGATAGACACTGCAAGAGTATTAGTAGATGCATTAAAGCATGGGCACACGTTAAGCGATGTTGAACTTATTGACATTGCGGCACTGTTTGTAAAATAACACTTTAATGGGCAAACATAATAATTTAAAAGTGCACATAAAGTAATTTTTGCACTTTTTAAATATAATTTCATTAAAACACTTGCTTTTTTGTTTAAAATTTGGTACAATGTTTTAGCGACTTATACAGCGAATAATAAATTAGAGGAGGTGCAGTAAATGGCTAAATGTGATTGCTGCGGAAAAGGCGTTTCTTTCGGGATTAAGATTTCTCACTCCCACAGGCGCACAAACCGCACCTGGAAACCAAACGTAAAAAGAGTGAAAGCAGTGGTAAACGGTTCAAATCGTTACATCCACGCCTGCACCCGTTGCTTGCGTACTCCGGGCAAAGTTGAAAGAGCAGTTTAATATTGTAACCTTTATAGGGGTGAATATGTGCTTATAGATTTTCGCAAAATATTCTCCGGCGCTTTGCAACCTGTTTCAAAGCAAGTTTTATTTGAGTATGAAAACGATGATTTCAACGGCTTTACCGTGGAAGAGCCTGTTTTATGCGATATAAAACTAGACAATGAAAGCGCAAATGCAAAGCTTTACATTAAAATTAAGGTAAGCGTTATTGCTAGTTGCGCGCGGTGTCTTGATGATGTGAAAGAACATTTTGAGTTTGAGTGCACATACTTTATAAAAAACAACGAATGGACTGTCGATGACCCAAACGGCAATAATTTGCCGTTTACAAACGATGGTAAGCTAAGCATTAAAGAGCTTGCTTTTAGCGAAATAATGTTAGGCGTGCCACAAATTATGCTTTGCAGTGAAGACTGCACAGGCCTTTGCCCAAATTGCGGCAAACGAAAAGGCAGTAATAGCGAAAGCGACGATAATTGCGATTGCGAAACAGTGAATTCCTGCGAAGAAACAACTGAAATTGACGAGAGATTATCTGCACTTAAACAATTGCTGATTGATTGAATCCATAAGAGGAGGTGCTTAAAATGGCAGTACCAAAGAGAAAAGTTTCCAAAGCTCGCCGTGACAAACGTCGTTCTAACGTGTGGAAGTTAGAGGCTCCCACGCTAACAAAATGCACGCAATGTGGCGAATATGCACGCCCGCACCAAGTGTGTGGCAACTGCGGCTTTTACAAAGGCAAAGCAGTAGTAATGAAAAAAGAGGCATAAGCTTTTAATGAGCGGGAGAGGGCTGAGCCCTTTCCCGCTCTACTTTTTAAAGTAAAATAAAGTAAAGCACGCGCTATTTTGAATTTTCTACTTTACAATTTATAAAAAAGGGGGCTGAATAATGGCTGTTAAAATAGAGTATACAAACGAGGGCAGCGCCGCACACGAGCATAATTTAAGTGGCTGCACGCTTGTAAGCATAAATGGCAACGACATAAACGACATGTTCGATTATGAGTTTTACACAAAATGCGAAAACCTTGAAATAGCCGTTATTCGCAGCGGTGAAAACGAAGTTCTAACTGTGCAAAAAGGCGAATATGACCCGCTAGGCTGCGAGTTTGAAACATATCTTATGGACGAACATCACACGTGCAAAAACAAGTGTATTTTCTGTTTTGTAGACCAAATTCCAAAAGGCCTGCGAAGCGATTTGTACTTTAAAGATGATGACGAGCGCCTTTCTTTTTTGTTCGGCAATTATATAACGCTTACTAATTTGTCGCAAAAAGAGGTTAAGCGCATTATTGAAATGAACATATCGCCCGTTAATATTTCTGTGCATACAGTTAACCCTAAATTGCGCGTTGAAATGATGAAAAACCCGAATTCGGGCGAAGTATTGCAATATATAGACGAATTTAACAAAGCAGATGTAAGCATGAATTTTCAGCTTGTTTTATGCCCGGGCATTAACGACGGTGAATTTTTAATTGAGAGTTTGGAAAAACTTGGCGCTTACTACCCAAACGTGCAAAGCATTGCGGCTGTGCCGGTGGGGCTTACAAAATATAGGCAAAACCTAACGCCGCTTGTGCCGTATGATGAAAAAAGTGCGAAAAAACAGCTTGATATAATGCTTGAATATGGCGAAAAATTTTTAAACAAGTATGGAACACGGTTAATTTATCCGTCTGATGAGTGGTTTTTGCTTGCAAAAATGCAAATACCCGATTATAATTTTTATGAGGACTACCCACAGCTTGAAAACGGTGTGGGTATGTTTAGGCGGCTTTTTGATGAATTTTGCGAAGAGTTAAAATATCAAAAGCGCCCACTTTTTAAAAAAAGTGTAGATATCGTGACAGGTGAAATTACAAGCGAACTTGCGCACGAGCTGTGTGGTAAATTGCAAGAAAAATTCACTAATGTGCACATAAAAATTCATACTGTAAAAAATTTGTTTTTTGGCGGCAATGTAAATGTTACAGGGCTTTTAACCGGCGAAGACATTATAAGCGCAGTTAAAGGCAAGCTTATAAGCAAAACACTGCTTTTACCCGAAAATATAACGAGAGATTCTTTCGATGTATTGCTGGATAACATAACTGTAAGCGACATTGAAAAAGCACTTGGCGTAAAAGTGAAGCTTTTGCCGCAAGACGGTGCACAGGCGTTGAGGGTTATTCTAGGCAAGAAAGAGTAGTTTTTATAATTTGTGAAAGGATGCCACAAATGAAATACTTGAAAAAATGCGCAATCCTTTTTCTTACACCATTTCTATTTTTAACAGGGTGTACAAATAGTGAAAGCAACAGTATAACATTTATAGGCGGTGCAGACGGCCCCACTGCTATTTATATAACAGGTGCGTTTGGCACTGTGCTAAGTGCAATAATTTATGCGCTTTTGCTTGTTATTTTAGGCTTTGGCATAGCTGTTATGTTTAAGAACATGCGTAAATAATATATAAATAATATATAAATAATCCTTGAATTCTGGATGGATTATTTATAACTTGTTTTATGGCGTGGCATAGCCACATGCCAATTTATATTAGCGTATGATAATATAAATTTTGCAAATTCTTAATTTTTTTGATAAAATATAATATAAACAATATTTAAAATGAAACAGTTCATAGTATAAACATAAACCAAACAGAACGGAGATAAAAATGGCAAAACCAATTGTGGCGGTTGTAGGGCGCCCAAATGTGGGTAAATCCACTTTTTTCAATAAGCTTATAGGCAAGCGCCTTGCCATTGTGGAGGACACACCGGGCGTAACAAGAGACAGACTTTACGGAGACTGTGAGTGGCAAGACAACGAGTTTTTGCTAATAGACACAGGCGGAATAGAACCGCACATAACAGACGGCATACTTGCGCACATGCGAAAACAAGCGCAAATTGCAATAGACACAGCTGATGTAATTGTTTTTATAACAGACATTCGCAGCGGCGTAACAGCAAGCGACAGCGACATTGCGGTTATGCTACTAAAAAGTGGCAAGCCCATTGTGCTTGTTGTGAATAAAGTAGACAGCCTTGGCAACGCGCCGTCTGAACTGTATGAGTTTTACTCGCTTGGGCTGGGAGAGCCGTTTCCTGTATCTTCAGTGCACGGGCACGGCACAGGAGATGTGCTTGATGAAATTTGCGGTCACCTAGACTTTACACAGAGCGAGCAAGAGGACGACGAGCGCATTGGCGTTGCCGTTATAGGCCGCCCAAATGTAGGCAAAAGTAGCCTAATAAACTACATTTTGGGCGAGGACAGAATGATTGTGCGTGACGAAGCAGGCACAACGCGTGACGCTGTTGACAGCAACATAGATAACAACTACGGAAGTTTTACGTTCATAGACACCGCAGGCATGAGAAAGCGCGGTAAGGTAGATGACGGCGTTGAGCGTTACAGCGTTTTGCGCAGCCTTGCGGCGGTAGAGCGTGCAAGAGTGTGCGTTATTTTAATAGACGCAACTGTCGGCTTTACGGAGCAAGACTCGAAAGTAGCCGGCTTTGCGCACGAGCAAGGTAAAGCGTGCATTATAGCCGTAAATAAATGGGACGCCGTTGAAAAAGACGACAAAACGATGGATAAGCAAAAAAAATTGCTTGAAAAAGATTTTAGCTTCATGTCGTATGCGCCTATAATGTTTATATCTGCAAAAACAGGCCAAAGGGTAGATAAGCTTTTTGAGATGATAAAAACGGTGGACAACCAAAACGCAATGCGCGTTACAACCGGCATGTTAAACGACGTTTTAGCACGTGCAACGGCAAGGGTTCAGCCGCCTAGCGACAAGGGCAAGCGCCTAAAAATTTACTATATAACGCAAATTTCAACGCGCCCGCCAACGTTTGTTTGCTTTTGCAACTCAAAACAGCTTTTCCACTTTTCATACAGGCGCTACCTTGAAAACCAAATACGTGATACATTCGGCTTAACAGGCACGCCAATTCGCATGATAATGCGCGAGCGTGGCGAAAAAGTGTAAAGTGGCAGTTTAATAAAATTTAGCAATTAAACCTAATAGCGTAATATTTTACGCAGGTTAAAATGCAATTTTAGCAATAATGTCGCTTATATCCACTTAATTAAAAATATAAACGTGGGAGATGAATTATAATATGAACTTACTTGAATTTTTGTTTTTTGGCGCAATAAGCGGTGCAGTTGCCTATTTTCTCGGCTCTGTGTCGTTTGCAATTATAGTGTCGAAATTTGTGTATAAAAAAGATATACGCAATTTTGGCTCAGGCAATGCGGGCATGACAAATATGCTACGCACATTCGGCAAAAAAGCCGCCACGCTAACAATGACAGGCGACGTTTTAAAAGGCGTAATAGCCGTTGCACTGGGAAGGTTCATTTTTGTTCTCTCGTCGTTCGAGCCTGTCGACGGTGCATATATAGCCGCTTTTTTTGCAGTGCTCGGGCACATTTACCCTATATATTTTGGGTTCAAGGGCGGCAAAGCAGTTAGTGTTTCAACAGGTGCAATTGTGGGCATTAACCCACTTTTAATAGTGCCTGTACTAATTGTGTTTGCTATATCGTTCCTCGCTACAAAAATGGTATCTGTCGGCAGTATTTGCTGTGCAATATCATACCCAATTTTTACATTTTTGTATTATGTTTACCTCGGGTATTTAAACGAGTTTGCGCTTGTTGCCTCGTGCTTAATGGGTGCAATTGTAATTTATTTACACAGGCAAAATATAAAGCGTATTTTAAACGGTACAGAGTATAAATTTATGCAAAAAAAGAAGAATGAACAAAAATAGGTATCCATTAAAAACATTAATTAATTAAAAATAGGAGAAATAATATGAATAACTTACCATTTATTGACGAATTTAAAATAGAAGCTGCAAATGCCATGTTTACTAAACAGCAGGCAGTTGCCGCAACTTTGCAATTGCTTACATTAGAGAGCAAAAAAAGCACAAATACAGAAAAAGATGTTGAAATATTTAACGCAGCATTGAAAAAGGCAGAGTTTAAATATATAGACGCAACACAGACGGGCACAGACGCAATGCTCGACTCGCTAGGCGTTGCACGTTTTACAGCGCAAGAGATTGTAAGCGCTATTGAAACTTTGCTTTTCGACGTGAAATAATTTTTAGAATATATTAAATGGTTTCAACCACAGCAGACATTATAGAGTTAGAACTGCGTATAATATTGTGAACAAATACCCGAACAGGAGCCGAAAATGCCACCAATTACAGTTATGATAAAGCCGGCTAGCGGCATGTGCAACATGCGCTGTAAGTACTGTTTTTATGCCGATGAAACGTCAAACAGGCAGACAGAAAACTACGGCTTTATGAGCGAAGATACGCTTTACAATGTGCTTAAAAACACGCTTAAATATGCAAGCGGAGATTGCACCATTGCCTTTCAAGGCGGTGAGCCCACACTTGCAGGCCTTAGCTTTTTTGAAAAAGTTATAGAGCTTCAAAAAGAGCTTAATGTTAACAACTGCCGCATTTCAAACGCACTTCAAACAAACGCGTACAACTTGGGCGAGGACTGGGCACAGTTTTTTGCACAGAATAATTTTCTTGTTGGCGTGTCTTTAGACGGCCCTGCCGACATACACGACAAGTACCGCATTGATGCGAAAGGCGAGGGTACATATAAGCGTGTAATGCGCACAATTCAGCTTTTTGATAAGCACAAAGTGGAATATAACATTTTAACTGTTGTCACGTCAGCTACATGTAAATCAACACAAAAAATAACGGGCTTTTTTGACAGGAACAATTTTGAGTATAGGCAATATATACCATGTCTTGACCCATTAAACGAAAAGCGCGGCGAACATGAATGGTCGCTTACACCAAAGCTGTATGCAAAACATTTAACAACGCTTTTTAACAGCTATTACAGTGACGCGTTAAAGGGCAAAAAGCGCTATCACCGCTATTTTGATAACTTGCTGATGATTTTAAACCGCCAGCGCCCTGAGGCATGCGGCATGGAGGGAAGATGTAGCTACCAGTATGTTGTAGAGGCTGACGGCAGTGTTTTCCCGTGCGATTTTTATATGCTTGATGAGTGGAAAATAGGCAACTTCAACACAGACAGCGTTGAAAACCTTATGGAAAACCGAACAAAGCTAAGCTTTGTAGAGCAGAGCATAAAGCCGCACGACGATTGCCTTAAATGCAAGTGGGCGGCACTGTGCCGCGGCGGTTGCCGAAGAGACAGAGATTATTTTGAAAATGACATAGGGAAAAATTATTTTTGTAGTGCATATAAACAATTTTTTGAGGAATGCTACCCACAACTTGTAGATTTATATAATAAAATTATGTCGGGCGAAGTGAAACAGCACGGCGAGGGTTAATTTATATGGTGCAGACACTGTATAACAAATAAAATAATAGGAGAACAAAATTATGACAATAACAAAAGAAACAATAATAGGCGATATTCTTGACACAGCACCACAATTAGCACCTGTGTTTTTAGAAATTGGTATGCACTGCCTTGGCTGCCCATCTGCCAGAATGGAAACAGTTGAGCAAGCTTGTTATGTGCACGGTGAAAATGCAGACGAGCTAGTGAATAAGCTGAACAGCGCATTAAGCGCAAATAACGCTTAATAATGGCTGATATAACGCAGTATTTAGACGAGCGGCTATGCGCCGTTGCAGGCTTTGTGCGCGAAAACAGCACATGCGCCGACATTGGGTGCGACCATGGCAAGCTAAGCGTTTTTTTAGCAAAAAGCGGCAAATGTAAGCGCGTTTTTGCGTGCGACAAAAGCGAAAAACCGCTTGCTAAGGCAAAAAAGCTTATTGACGCGGCAGGGTGCGAAGATAATATTGAGTGCCGCATGGGCGATGGGCTAAGCGTTGTTAGTGAATGTGAAGTTGACGATGTTGTTATTGCGGGGCTATCAGGCGTTACAATTGCACAATTGCTTGAAAATGCGCCGCATTTTCATAATGTGCACCACAGGTTTATATTTGTGCCTGCCACAAAGGCAGACTTTTTGCGCCGCTTTATGTGCCAAAACGGCTTTGAGCTTTTGGCAGAAAAAGCGGTGCTTGCCGCAAATAGGGTATATACCGTTATGCATGCGCAATATACAGGCAAAGTGAAAGAGGCGGCGCCTCTTTTTTGTGCTGTTGGGCTTATAAAAGGCGGCACAATAGCGGCGTGCGCATACAGAGATAAAACGCTAAAACAGCTACATAAACAGCGAGATTTTGAACTTGCAAAGGAAGTGGAAGAATGGTTTTTGCAAAGCAATTAGAAGAGAGTTTATTTAAATTTGCACCAAAAGAGCTTGCGTATGAGGGCGACAATGTGGGCTTGCTTATTGAAAATAAAAAAGAAGTTACGGGCGTTTTATGTGCGCTTGATATAACGCAAGACGTAGTGAAAGAAGCTATAAAATTACGCTGCAACGTTATTGTTTCGCACCACCCTGTAATTTTCAGGCCGCTTTACAGCATTGCGGCAGGCAGTGTTGTAAGCGAGCTTATAAAAAACGACATAGCGGCAATTTGTATGCACACAAATGCAGACAGTGCAACCGACGGTGTGAATGACATATTTAGTGATATACTTAAGCTGAAAAATGTTACCGCTTTCGGTGACGGGCTTGGCAGAATTGGCGAGCTTGAAAGAGAAATGAGCGCAAAAGAATTTGCTGATTTATGTGAGAAGCTGTTTGATACGTGCAGGGCAACGCGTTACGGCGGCTCTGTTAAAAAGGTAGCTGTTGTGGGCGGCAGTGGTGGCGATTATATGATTGACGCCTTTGAGTGTGGTGCCGACGCATTTGTAACAGGCGAAGCGGCGCACCACTGGGCAATTGCCGCAAACCACGCAGGTAAAATGCTAGTTACAGCCGGGCATTTTGAGACAGAGCGGATGATTGTTAACAAATTTGCGTCTTACCTAAAAGCTTATTTTAATATGCTAAGTGTGCGTGTTAGCGAAAATGAGGTAAACCCTTATACAATTAAATATTAGAGATTAAGTATTGATTATATATGAAATGACATATTTGTAGGGGCGGCCTGTGGCCACCCGAAACAAAGTAATCAGCGCACATAAAAAGAAGTGTTGTAGGGGCGGCGTTTCGCCGCCCGTGGGCATAATGGCTTGCACACGTAAAACATTTGGGCGTTGTGGAAACTCTAATTATTGTTAACAACGCAAATTTTATAACGGGCACACACATGTTGCACGCGTGCGAACTGTCAAGCAGTGACACACATGTACTGCGCCCCTACTAAGTCTAATCTCTAAGCTCTAACAGCTAATCTCTAATAACTAAATGTGAAGGAAATAAAAATATGGCACTTGACGCGGCAACGCTTGCCCTTGTGGCAAAAGAGCTTGAAAAAGAGCTTGAACACGCGAAAATCGATAAAATATTTGAACCAACGCGCGACGAGGTAGTTTTCAACATGCGCCGGCGTAAAACAGGCGAGCAAACTGCCGCGCCGCGCCTTTTTCTCTCGGCACGAAGTGGCTCTGCACGTGTGTGCTTAACACAGGAGAATTTTGAAAACCCTGCTGTTCCGCCGTCTTTTTGTATGCTTTTGAGAAAGCACTACACAGGCGGCAAACTTGTGCGTGTTCACACGCCCGAAAATGAGCGCATTGTGTTTTTTGACTTTGTGTGTACGAACGAAATGGGCGACACTGTTACAAACACAGTAGCGGCAGAGCTTATGGGGCGCTATTCTAACCTTGTTTTAATAAGAGAAGATAAAATTATAGACGCACTGAAACGCGTTGATTTTGAAGACAGCGAAGTGCGCCAACTTTTGCCGGGGCTTAAATATACATTGCCGCAAAAGCCCGACAGGGTATCTTTTTTTGCGCCGGAAGTTGATTTGCTTATTGAAAAAGCCATGCAGAGAAGTGCACCTTTGCAAGACGCACTTATGAAAGTTGCGGCAGGTGTTGGGCCTGTTATTTGTAGGGAAGCTGTTTATAGGGCTTTTGGCGCACAAAATATTTTTTCAGATAGTTTGACATCTGAGCAAATTTCAGCATTGAAATCTGCAATTACAGACATTCAGGAAATATACAAAAACGGCGGTAAACCGACAGTTGTTATTAACAAAGACGGCAAGCCAATTGAGTTTAGCTTTTTGCCGCTTACGCAGTACGAGGGCAGTGCAACACTAGAAACATACGAGAACTACTCGCTTATGCTTGAGGGCTACTATGCCACGAAAGACAAAGCAGAGCGCATGGCACAAAAAGGGCGAGACCTTGCAAAAAGCGTGAAAAACGCGTACGACAGGGCATTGCGCAAGCAAGCGGCACGGCAAGAAGAACGAGAAAAAAGCGAGGAATCTGAAAATTTCAGGCTGTGGGGCGAAATTCTAAACGCAAATTTGTGGGCGTTTAACCGCGGCGATAAAAGCGTTACGCTTACAAACTATTACACAAACGAGCCCGTTACAATACCGCTTGATATTAGGCTAACACCTGTTGCAAATGCGCAGAAATATTTTAAAGAGTATAAGAAAAAGCAAACGGCGGCAAAAATGCTAACACAGCTTTTAAAAGACGGCGAGACAGAGATAAAATATCTTGAAACTGTTCTGTATGAAGTGGGCAAAGCAGAGGGTGAAGCACAGCTTAATGAAATACGTGCAGAGCTGAAAAGCCAGGGCTATTTAAAATACTATAAGCCGAAAAACAAAAAGCAAAAACCGCTTGAGTTTATAAAATACATTTCAAGTGATGACTTTTTAATTTTAGTGGGTAGAAACAACACACAAAACGACTTACTAACGCTTAAAACCGCACGAGGCAGAGATTGGTGGTTCCACGTAAAAAATGCACCCGGTAGCCACGTTGTTATTATAAGCGAAGGCAGAGAAGTGCCCGACACAACAAAAACACAGGCGGCGCAAATTGCGGCATATCACTCAGGCCTGGGGCTAGGTGCAAAAGTTGAGGTAGACTTTACGCGTGTGCGCAACGTGCGAAAAACAAACGACTGTAAGCCCGGCATGGTACTTTATGACGAGTATGAAACAGCAGTGGTAGTAGCAGATGAAAAAGAAATTTTAGCACTGAAAATGTAATGTTAACATGCGTTGTTTGAAGCTACGCTGTAAGCCACATATAATAATGGCAATACTAATTCTAAGCAAAAAACAGCGTTATTGAGTTCTTTTTGCTTTAGGCTAGTAAAAACAGTAAAAGAAAGGTAGCTACCAAAACAGTGCGTATTTTGTGACAATATGCACACATTTACCCACACTTGCGTATTATAAAATACATATTAAAAGAAAGTGGGGATAATGTTATGCAAGTTGTCATATGGAAGAGCCCTAAAATTTTATCGGGAATTTTGAGGATAATATTTAAAGTTAAATAGTGGCGTGGCTGTGGCGAAAATTTTAAATTTCGTTACAGCCACATCACTTTTTCACTAAAAATACAAACAATTGAATAATGCACATATTTGTGATATAATAATTTAATAGCATAAAAAATTACATTTAATAATTTCAGAGGTATGGCAATGGGCATTTTAAGCAATATTACGCAAGAAATAATTGTGGCTGCGGCAATAGTGGCAGGGGCACTGTTTTTATGCCTTTTAATATGGGTGTTTGTTGTGGCGCCGCTTGTAACAAAAGTTGCAAAAAGGCTTGGGGCGCAATGGCTTTGTACGCTTATAAAAGGCTTTAAAAAGCCTTTATCACTGTTCATTTTGGCAAGTATAGCTGTATTTTCTGCAAGAATACTGCTTGCAATTCCTGCTACTGTTATTGCTGCAATTTTTGCTGCTTACAGGGTGTTTTTAATTTTTTCAATAGCATGGGGCCTTATAAAATCGAAAGAAATTGTGAGAGATTTGCTGGCTAAAAGTGAAAAAAATGCCCGAAACGAGACAATAATAATTTTTTTTACACGCATTTACAGCGCTGTAATTGTTGTTTTTGCTGTGCTAATGTCACTTAGTGAGCTTAGCTTTGACGTGACGGGTATTTTAACAGGCCTTGGGCTTGGTAGCCTTACGTTTGCGCTTGCCGCGCAAGATATTGCAGGTAATTTTTTTGGTGGCTTTATAATTATAACCGAGCGCCCGTTCGAAGTAGGCGATTGGATTTCAGCAGACATAATAGAGGGCAGTGTTGAGGACATAACATTCCGCAACACAAAAATACGCACAATTGACGGCTCGCTTACAGTTGTGCCAAACTCAAAGCTGTCAAGCGGTGCACTTACTAACTGGACACAGCTTAACCACAGGCTGCTGCGCTTTAATGTCGGTTTAGTTTACTCATCACCTAAGAAAACAATACAAAATGTTTCAGCAGACATTGAAAAAATGCTAAAAACACACGCCGACATTGAGCCCGATACAGTTGAAGTTTGCCTTAATGAATTTTCAAGCAGTAGCATTGATTTGTTTGTTACTTGCTATGTTAAACATATAGATATTAAGCTTTACAGGCAAGCTGTTGATGACGTCAACTATAAAATTATTGATATAATGGACAAAAACAAAGCAATATTTGCTTATCCGTCGCAGAGCATTTATTTTGAAAATGCGTTGCCTTTGGCAGAAAAAATATAAGCAGACGTTATATAACAGCACCAAAAAATCATATATATTTCCAAAAGCATATTTTATGTAGGGTAGATACTACTAGGTAAATTTGGGGGTATATATGATATTTGCTATAACCGCAAGCGTTTTGGCAGGCCTTGCAAGCGGCCTTGGCGGCGCAATTGCGCTTTTTATTAAGCGCCCCGGTGGCAAAACAATGTCGCTTTCACTGGGCTTTGCGTCAGGGGTAATGCTAACTGTATCTTTGTCAGACATGTTGCCACATTCAATACACACGTACAGTACATACATGGGCAGTTTGGCCGCTGCGCTTGCCGCTTGCAGCCTTTGTGCTTTAGGCATGTTTAGTGCAATGCTTTTGGCAAAACTTGTGCCGGAATTTCAAGTAGTTAAACAAAACGATAACACACGCAATGCAAAAGCACTTAAAAGCGCCGTTATTATAACGCTGGCATTAATAGCACACAATTTACCCGAGGGCGTTTTAACACTGTTCACAGCAGCGCAAAACCACGAAATGGGCTTGCAAATGGCGCTTGCTGTGGCGCTTCACAACATACCCGAGGGAATAGCAATTGCAGTGCCTATATATTATGCAACAGGCAGTAAATTTAAAGGTTTCTTGCTGGCGCTTGCCTCCGGCATTGCAGAGCCTGTCGGCGCACTTTTGGCGTTTGGTGTTTTGTCGCCATATCTTTCAGGGCTGTTTTTAAACGGCGTAATATCTGTTGTTGCAGGTATAATGCTTTTTGTCTCGTTTTCTGAGCTGTTTTCCGAAGCGTTAAACTACGGCAAAAACAGCTTTGCGGTTTTAGGCGTATGTATGGGCATACTTATTATGCAAATAGGGTTATATCTTGTATAATTTGTTGCAATATATTAAAATATAAAGGAGGTTTTGTGTGCGTAAATTTGTGCTGAGCAGTATACTTATATTGTCATTAACACTTAGCGGCTGCAGTACAATTGTGGGCTATTCAAGCGTTGAAGAATTGCTTCGTGCGCCGCAATCCTCTGAGGTTATGCACGGCATACAAAGCGCACTGAACACCTACAAAAACGAGACAGTGCAGCTTAAATATCCGCGTGGTTTTAAAGAGCAATCGCCAATGCTTTTGGCAGATATTGACGGCGATGGTGCAAATGAAGCTGTAATTTTATACGTTTCCGACCAAGACGGCCAAAGTGTGCAACTTGCCGTGTTAGAGAGCACAGAGGACGGCTGGATTGTGGTGCAAGATATAGAGGGCCTTTCAACCGAGGTTATGGACTTAGAGCTTGTGCAGCTTAACAGCGGTACCACACAAATAATAGTGGGCTATGCAAATGCCACACTTGTGGACAAGTTCTTGTGTGTTTACAGCTATAAAAACGGCGCAGTTTCACATATTCTTGAAATGGCATACAATAATTATTTAATAGGCGATTTAAATGAGAGCGGCAATAATGATTTATTAGTTGTGTCGAACGGGGAAGAGGAAGGTGCGCTTTCAGCGCAGTGGTTAACGCTTAAAAGCGATGAGTCGGGCATGGAACTTATACAAACAATAAGCCTTGATAACCGCTTTGTAACGTGCGATGAATTGTATTTTGTAAAATCCGTAACAACAAACGGGCTAATAATTGAGGGAACTTTTGCAAGCGGGTGGACAGCGAACGAAGTGTTTAAATATATAAGCGACAGCAACAGTTTTGTGAACTGGCCACAAAGTGAAACTGACGTGCCGCTAACAACACTTAGATACCTTGAAGATTTGAGCGTAAGCATAGTGGACGACACCGATATTTTGCGCCTGCCGACTAATGTTACAAAAATTGCCGCGTTTAACGACCCGAATAGGTTTTATTACGTAACATGGCAAGATTATTTGGGCAGTGATAGCTCGGCTGCTATTTTTGATGATTTTAACTTTTATGCAGGTTATGCCGGTGCTATAAACCAACAGAGAGATAACGAGCAGGCCGAAAGCGAGAATAGCGAAGCCGGCAATGAAAACGCTGAAAATGAGCCTAAAACAAATTCTGCTACAAATGAAGAAGAGGCAGTGCACCCACTTGACGGTACTGCAAATATTTTACCCACCGTGCCCTCGCAAAGCGAGCCGTATTTTGGAATATACGATGCACACCTAAACTATTTTGTGCGCTTGCCACATAACTTTGCAGGCGGCATTTCTGTGGAGCAAAGCATTTTGGGCGATGAATGGCATGTGCATTCAACTTTAAGCGGTGAGATATTGCTTAAAGTAACAATTCTGCCGCATGAAGTTTCTGAGGCCGGGCAAATATTTATAGGCAGTGCAGATAATAAATTTATATACATGGAAATAAGTGATGAACTTTCACCAATTGACAAAGACACAATTAGCCTTGGCGCAACAATGCTTAACAACGTTGCCTAATTTTTTAAATAATAACAGCACGGCTAGAAATATAGTGTAAAATAAGTCAAGCAATAATATGCCGAATATTACGGCACAGGAAGGATTTTCACCATGAAAAAAATTCTTATTGTTGAAGATGAAACAGCCATTCGCGAAATTGTAGCACTGAATTTGCGCATGGCAGATTACGATGTTACAGAGGCTGAAAATGCCGAGCAAGCGCTTGCGGTTTTTGAACAAAGCTATGATATTGCAATACTCGATATTATGCTTCCGGGCATGAATGGCTTTTCGCTTTGTGAAAATTTGCGGCGGCTGTCTGCTACAATGGGCATTATAATGCTAAGCGCCAAATCTCTTGAAGATGATAAAATCAGGGGGCTTTCGATAGGTGCAGATGACTACATGACGAAACCTTTTAGCGTAAGCGAGCTTTTGGCACGTGTTGAGGCACTGTGGCGCAGGGTAAACCGCGTGAAAAATGATAATTCGACGCAAGAGGGCACTGACCCAAAGCTAAAAAATGATAACACTTGCATATTAAGCGGGAACTTTAAGCTAGACCAAAAAAGCCGCTTTTTATATAAAAACGAAGCGCCTATTGACCTAACACAAGTGGAATTTCAGATAATGGAACTTTTTATGACAAACCCCGGTGTTGCGCTTGTGCGTGAAAAAATACTGGAGGGCGTGTGGGGCGAGCATTATTACGGAGACGTTAAAATAGTTGACGTAAACATACGCCGCTTGCGCATGAAAATTGAAGAAGAACCCAGTAACCCAAAACACATATTGACAGTGTGGGGCTACGGTTACAGGTGGAACGCAGACTAATATCTAACTGCTAATTTCTAATAACTAAAAGGGGGCCTTGCCTGTTTGAACAGCATAACAAAACGGTGGGTGCGCGGTAGCCTGCTAATCACACTGCTTGTACTATTGCTGGCAGAGGGCTTTTTCATATATTCAATAGTGCAAAGCAACTACGAGGCCGTGTATAACTCACTTCAAACACGCGTGGAAACGCTTTTGGCACAGCTAAATGCTAGCGATAACCTAAATGTAGATAACAGAGGTATAATTTTAAGAAGAATGGTTGAGCAGTTCCCCGATAAAGAAAAATTTGAGCTTGCGCTTGTGAATGAAAACGGTGTTGTGACAGTATCCAGTTTGGGTTACGTTTACCCACATACACAGCAGGTAGAAGGCGACTATTTACGTGCGGCACAAACAAGTGATATAAACAGAAGTGTTTACACATCTCAAACAGGCGAAAGGGTTATGGCAGTTACCATTATGCTGCCATTAAATGCAGGCGAGTTCGCCGCAATGCGCATGGTAACAAGCCTTACGCTTGTTGAAGAAAATATATGGGTTTATATTTACCTTAGCCTTGCACTTGTTGGCATTATAATACTTTTTAGCATTTGGAGCGGCGTTTATTTCATTCGCAGTATTGTTCACCCAATACATGAAATAGAAAAAACGACAAGTAAAATAGCAAAGGGAAACTTTAATATTCGCATTTTGGCGCAGTACAACACAAGCGAAATGCAGCGCCTTGCAGGCACAATTAACAACATGGCAGGCGAGCTTGAAATGGCAGAGCGCATGAAAAACGACTTTATATCGTCGGTTTCGCATGAACTGAGAACTCCGCTTACGTCAATTAAAGGCTGGGCGGAAACGCTTAGCGGCAACATAGACCCATACAGCGACACACACAAACGTGGGCTAAAAGTTATTTATTCAGAGACTGACCGCTTGTACGACATGGTGGAGGAACTATTAGATTTTTCGCGTATGCAAAACGGTATGGATATGGACTTTAAGCACATAGACCTTGTTGCAGAGGTAAGCGACAGCGTATTAACAGTTCAGCAGCGTGTGAATTCAGAGGGCTTAAACTTGTTTTATGACGAGCCACAAATGCCAATACCTGTTAGTGCAGATGGGCCGAGATTGAGACAAATGTTCATAAATATTCTTGATAATGCCATAAAATATTCAAATAAAGGTGGTACAATTAAAGTTAGCGCAAGTGCAGACAGGCAAAAGGCATATGTAAGCATAAAAGATGAGGGCAGGGGCATTTTGCCTGAAGATTTAGAACACGTTAAAGTGAAGTTTTTTAAAGGTAAAAGCGCAGTGCGCGGCAACGGCATAGGCCTTGCTGTTGTAAGTGAAATTGCAACGGCACACGGCGGCGAAATTAACATAGACAGCGAGTACGGCAAAGGCACTACTGTGTCTTTTAGTATGCCGCTACCGGGCATGTAAATTAAAATAAACGAAGTTCGAAAGGAAAGATATATGCAAAATAACAGCGAGTGCGCAAAAAATTCTTGCGCATTTAAAACAAGCGTGGGTGGCCAAGCCCTTATGGAGGGCATAATGATGAGAGGCCCCGAAAAAGTGGCGTTTGCCGTTAGAAAACCTGACGGTGAAATACACACAGAGGTGCAAGACGTGAAAATTCGCCCGTGGAGAAAGTGGTTTTTTATTCGCGGTATACTGAATTTTTTAGACACGCTTATAGATGGCTACAAGTACCTTATGAAAAGTGCAGAGCTCTCAACAACAGAGGAAGAGCTAATGGGTGAGAGCAAGTTTGACAAGTGGGTAAGTGAGAAATTCGGCGAAAAAGGCATGAATTTTGTAATGGCAATAGCGGCTGTTTTGGGCGGTGGGCTTGCGCTTGTGCTTTTTATGGTTTTCCCAACTTTAATAGTTCAATTAATAGAGCTTTTAGTGCCACTGGGCAGTTTTAAAACACTTACAGAGGGTGTTTTGAAAATTACCATACTTGTTATTTACATGGCGGCAGTTAGCAAAGTGCCTGATATAGCGCGAGTTTTTGGCTACCACGGCGCAGAGCATAAGACAATTTCGTGCTATGAAGCAGGCGAGGAGTTAACCATTGAAAATATTCGCAAGTATTCGCGCTTGCACCCACGTTGCGGCACAAGTTTTATATTAATTGTAATAGTAATAAGCGTTTTGCTTGCAAGCGTTTTGCCATGGGGCAACACATTTTTGCGCATTGCACTTAAAGTAATAACACTACCGATTGTTGTGGGCATAAGCTATGAAATTATAAAGCTGTGCGGAAGATACGACAACGCGCTTACAAGGGTAGTTTCTGCACCGGGCATGTGGTTGCAAAATATTACAACGAACGAGCCCGAAGACGCAATGATTGAGTGTGCTATTGAAGCTATAACGCCTGTTTTACCTGAAAACAAACAAGACGGCAGCTGGTGATGTTGCTATGTGCAAAGATGGCGATAATAAGTTGAATTTTGGCTTTGAATTAAATATGGATGGCGAAAACTGCAAAAACAGCGAAAACATAATAAGTGAAATGAATTTTTCAAAAGCTTTTTTGCAAGTAAAAAAAGCTTTTGAAAGCGCACAAATTGAAGATGCTGCTTTTGACGCTGACGTACTGATAAAGCACGTAACAGGTAAAGATAGGCGAATTTATTCAGAGGAAATTTTAACAAAAAAACAGGCTGAAAAATTAGAAGAATATACAAAAAAACGCTTGAAAAGGGTGCCGCTACAATATATAATAGGCGAGTGGGACTTTATGGGTTTCACACTAAAAGTTGGCGAGGGTGTTTTAATACCGCGAAGTGACACAGAAGTTGTGTGTGAAACAGCTATTGAAACAGCACGTGAGCTTTTATTGCAAAATGGAACTGATGAAAATTGTGAGCAAGCCAAAAAAAGCAATACGTGTTGCAGTGAAAAAGATTGTAATAAAATAGCAATGGCAGAAATTGCATATGCACAGAAAAGCGAAAATGGTTACTGTATTAATATAATTGACTTATGCTCAGGAAGCGGAGCAATTGCAATAGGCATAAAAAAAAGTGTGCCGCAGGCAAAGCTTACAGCGGTAGAGCTTTACAAAGACGCTTTTTACTACTTAAGAGAAAATGTTAAAAACCTTGCACCGGGCATTGCAATTTGCAACGATGATATTTTTAACTATCAAAATAAAATAGAAGATAATTCGCTCGATATGATAGTGTCTAACCCACCGTATGTGACGCATGACGAAATGAAATTGCTTGAGCCGGAACTTTTGTACGAGCCCAAAACAGCACTTGTGGCAGATGATAACGGCTTGAAATATTACAAGCACATTGCAAAAGCGTATAAGCAAAAGCTAAAAAAAGGCGGCGCAATAGTGTTTGAAATAGGTTGTACCCAGGGCGAAAAAGTGTGCGATATATTAGCGCAAAACGGCTATACAAAAATTGAAATAATAAAAGATACCGCAGGCAAAAACAGATGTGTGAGGGCCTTTAAATAAATAAAGATAGGAGCATGAAAAATGGCACAGAATAAAAAAGAAATACCAACACCCGAGAAAAAGACAGGTGACGGCAAAAAAAATGCACTGGACACTGCGCTAGCGCAAATTGAAAAACAATTTGGCAAAGGCGCCGTTATGAAATTGGGGCAAAGAGTTACTATGAACGTTGAATCAATACCGACGGGTAGCTTGTCGCTTGATTTAGCGCTTGGCATAGGCGGCTTGCCGCGTGGCCGCGTTGTGGAAATTTACGGCCCTGAATCGTCAGGTAAAACAACGCTTGCACTGCACTGCATTGCAGAGGCGCAAAGGGCAGGCGGCGAAGTAGCTTTTGTAGACGTAGAACACGCGCTTGACCCTGTTTATGCAAAGGCACTTGGCGTTGACATAGACAGCTTGCTTGTAAGCCAGCCCGACACGGGCGAGCAGGCAATGGAAATATGCGAGGCGCTTGTGCGAAGCGGCGCACTTGACGCTATTGTTATAGACAGCGTTGCCGCAATGGTGCCGCGCGCCGAAATTGAGGGCGAAATGGGCGACTCTCATGTTGGCTTGCAAGCACGCCTTATGAGCCAAGCACTGCGCAAACTAACAGGTGTTATAGGCAAAACGGGAACTGTTGCAATTTTTATTAACCAGTTGCGTGAAAAAGTAGGCGTAACATACGGCAACCCCGAAGTTACAACGGGCGGCCGTGCGCTAAAATATTATTCGTCTGTAAGAATAGACGTGCGCCGAATTGAAGGGCTTAAAGACTCAAGCGGTGCTTTTATAGGTAACCGCACACGTGCGAAAGTTGTGAAAAATAAAGTTGCACCGCCGTTTAAAGAGGCAGAGTTTGACATCATGTTCGGTGAGGGTATATCAAAATCAGGCGAGCTGTTAGATTTAGCTGTGAAACTCGGCTTTATTTTAAAAGCGGGTGCATGGTTTAGCTATGGTGAAACACGTTTAGGGCAGGGAAGAGACAACACTAAAACGTACCTTGAAGACCACCCCGAACTGTACGCCGAAATTGAAGAAAAAGTGCGTAATAATGCGGCGGAACTTTACACACTGAAAAAGGGTGAAGTTAAAGTGCGTGAGGGTGATGATGTTGCCGCAGCCGACACAGAGGGTGCAAGCAGTGCAAACATTGAACAAGCACCGCCACAGCAAACAGCAAGGCGCAAAAAGCCGGCAAGTATTGACATAATGGTTGAAGATGACTGATTATAACAGCGAACATTGCAAAACGCAATTTGAAAGCGCAAAGCAAAAGGCTTTTTCGCTAATTTCGCGGCGCAGCCATTCAAGAAAAGAACTGGCCGAAAAACTTCGGCGAACTTTTAGCGCAGAAACAGCAGAAGAAGTTATAGAATATTTGCAGTGCAACGGCTATATAAGCGATGAGGAATTTGCCACCGCCAGGGCAAGGCAACTTGCGAAAAGAAACAAATCGCTAAACGAAATTAAAGGCGATTTGCTTCAAAAAGGCGTTGATAGAGATATAGCTTATAGCGTTATTAGTGCGCTTGAAAACGTCGAAAGCGGCGATGAAAATTTTGAAAATGATGATTATTCGGAGTATAATAATTATTCAGCCAACGAAAATTATTCGGAACATGCGGCGTGCATAAAAATAATTCAAAAAAGTTATATGCGCAAGCTTGAAAATGGCGAGAGCGAAAAAGTTATAGCGGCATTAATGCGGCGTGGGTTTTCGTACTCTGTAACAAAAAAAGCTATTGAACAAGTTTCAGACGAATTGCACAGCGAATAAAAAGCAGTGCATACAAGTGAAAAGGATTGATTGAAATAAACATATATTTTATATCGCTGGGTTGCCCAAAAAACCAGGTGGACGCCGATGTTATGTGCCACGCACTAATGCTTGGTGGGCACAAAACAACGGGTGATATTGATGAAGCAAACATAATAATTATAAACACGTGCGGCTTTATTGAAAGCGCAAAGCAAGAGGCAATTGACAACATTTTGCAAGCGTGTGAGCACAAAAGAAACAGCGAAAAAACAGTTAAAGTTATTGTTACGGGGTGCCTTGCACAGCGTTACTACAAAGAAATTGCCGCTGATATACCTGAAGTTGACGCCGTTGTAACAATAGGCGCAAACAGTGATATTTGCCGAATTATTGATGAACTTTTGCCTGCTAATGCGGTTAGCTCGCAAGGTAACACAGCCAAAGAAAGCGAAACTACACAAGGCGGTATTTCACCGCAAAAAACAGCCGTATACGAAGAAGATAAACAGCTTTTTATGCCGGGCGGTAAGCGTGTAATATCAACGCCAAAGCACTATGCATATTTAAAAATTGCCGACGGTTGCAACAACAACTGCCATTACTGTGCTATTCCGCTAATACGCGGCACTTTGCGCAGCAGAAGCATTGAAGACGTTGTAGAGGAGGCAAAATTCCTTGCCGAAGAGGGCGTAAAAGAGTTAATACTTGTAGCGCAAGACGTGACTGTTTTCGGCCTGGACACAGGCGAAATACAAATAGCACAGCTTTTAAGCAAGCTTAACGAAATTGACGGCATAAAGTGGATACGCCTTTTGTATGCATACCCCGAGCGTATTACAGACGAATTTGTGCGTGCCATGGTAGAAAACGAAAAAGTTTTACACTACCTTGATATACCTATACAGCACATAAACAGCGAAGTGCTTAAGAACATGAACAGAAAAGGCAACAGGCAAACAATTGAAAGTGCTCTTAAAAAGCTGCGCAATGCAATGCCCGATATTACACTTAGAACAACTGTTATAGCAGGATTCCCCGGTGAGACTGACGAGCAATTCGACGAGCTTTGCGAGTTTATAAAGCAGTTTAAGTTTGACAGGCTGGGCTGTTTTGCTTACAGCGAAGAAGAGGGGACAGTGGCGGCGAAAATGGAGCAAATGCCGCTTGAACTTCGCCAAAAACGCGCTGATATAGTAATGGGCGTACAAACAAGGCTTATGGGGCAAATGCAAAGCGAAAAAATAGGCAAAAAGCTAAGCGTTATTTGCGATACGTTTGACGATGAGAACAACTTGTACATATGCCGCTCTCACGCAGATGCACCGGAGATAGACGCACAAGTGTGTGTGAGAAGCGAAGAGCCCATTAGAGAGGGCGAGATATTAGATGTACTTGTGGAAGAGAGCGACGAGTTTGATTTGTATGCGGCTAGAATTTAGAGCCTAGAACCTA
>CAYJHA010000012.1:20357-27309 GCA_964369785.1 uncultured Bacteroides sp. | reverse complement strand
TGCAAAATAACATTAGCTGATGGCATTTCAAATTTATTGTTTGTAGTGGCAACACCGTTTGCGTCTAGCTCATAGCCGGCTGTGTTGTATGATTTTACTACAGGGTTGCCGTTCTCAGTATATCTCCACTCCCAGCCCACTAGTTCGTGGCCGGCTTTTTCAAATGTTGCGAACAACGTCTCTGATGTAGGTAACACTGTAACTTGTGTACCTGCAACGTACGGGCTGTTCGGGTCATCTACAATTTCATCGCCTGCTACAGTGATTGTATCATCAAATTTCTCATCAAGGTTTTCGTCATACTTAACAGTAAATTCTTGTATGTACTGTGCGTAAAGCGTAACAGGTGCCCCAGTCCAATTTGTTCTTGTGCCGTCTATTGCGCCTGCAGCGTCTGTCGGCAAGTTTGGCATTGTGTATGTTGCACCCTCTAGGTATTTTGTGCCACCGCTTGGCTCAGTGCTCCAATGAGAGAACACATAACCTGCAGGTGCATCAAATAAAGCGCTTGCAGTTTCAATGCTTGCAAAAGTTGATACTGTTGCATTTGCGCCCATTGCATATGCATTGTTAGGGTCGGCATATGTAACGTCGGATCCTGCTGTTCCACCATGGTTTGTAACGTTAGAATTGTACTGCAATTCTACGCCAACACGTGCGTAAAGGTTAACTTCAGCTGCTATCTGGTCTAAAGCGGTAACTAGAATTTCATTGCCGCCGCCTTGTGCCTGGCTTGTTGTGTACCAGCCAAGGAACTCATAGCCGTCTTTATTTTCATAGTTGTCTGTAAATGTGTACAAACGTGGGTTACTAGCATCGTTTGTTGGGTAACGGCTTTCATATGTAGCCTGGCTTGTATATGTAGTTGCATCATTATGAGATTCATCATAATAAAGTGCCGAGGCTTGTGCATCACCTAAATATTTAACTGTTTCAGTGAAAAGTAGCGAACCGTCAACATCATAATAGTTAACTTTAACGTCTGTACCTATTTTAGCTTTTTCATATATAACGCCATCAATGTGGTAGCCATCTTGTTCAACTTTTGCTACGTACCAAAATACGCCAAATTTAGTCGGGTCAAGCCATTCGTTCAAGTTATCTTCATCAGGGTCTGAGTCGTCTGCTTGTGTATAGCCAAATTCATCATTAAATGCTTGTATAGCTTCTTCATCAGTTGGCCTGTCTTCAGTAGGGTACTTAAGAACTTCGTCAATAACATCGGCCTTTTGTAGGTCAACAACTTGTGTGCCCAAAACAGGGTTCGAAACAACAATAGGGCTAGCCCATGTGTAAATTTCTGCGTTTTCGCTTATAAGGGCACCTTGTGTTTGGTTAAAGTCGGCAAACGATGTTTCAGGGTTGCCTTGCTGCGCAACGTTGCCTAAATCTTCTGGGTTAAATCCTATTGTGTCGTAACCAGGCTCGCCAATAGGTATATTCATAATGTAAAAACGTGTATAAATATTTGTCTCGTGTATTCCGTCAGTAAAATGCTCATCAGGTATTGAGTGTTTCACTGTTTGCTTTGTACTATAAACAGGGAATACAGACAAGAACACAGGGTATACTTTAGCCCATGTGCCTGAATTTGCATCAAGCTCCATGCTCATTCCGTCCGGTACAAAAGTGCCGCTGTAGCCTGCAACTGAACCAACCGTACCTGTCGAGAATTTTTGAACATCTAGGTATCCTGAAAATCTTGTTGTAACATCGTTTGAATCAACATAAGCTTGTGTTGAAGGAGACATCGCATTATAATCAGCCTCTGTTATAACGCGGTAACCAACAAACTTATATATATATTGGTATGTAGCGCCTGATACATAGTAAATATCACCTTGTTTCAACAAATCGCCTGCGTTTGCTACTGTGCCTTCAGATTGGGCAATTGCTGCTTCGTCTGCTTGCCTGTCAAAAAGCAGGTCAAGTTTAGTGGCATCATTTGTGCCGTCTCCATTTAAATCAGCAATTAAAGCCGTATTTTCTGCAAGTGCAGTCGGCGTAAATGTAACTTTACCCGTAGCCGCATCAACAGTTAATGTATCATCTGCCGGTAGCGTGGCATAGGGGTTCACAAAAGCCGCTGTTGCATTTTTTAATGCATGCTCATAATCAATATCAATTGTATGTGCAGCGCTTCGTGGTGCCGGAGTCGGTGGATCCGAGTCCGGCTCTCCACCGCCGCCCGAACCGTCGCCGCCCTCGCCCGAACCATCGCCGCCTTCACCGCCGCCCTCGCCTTGAGTGGCGTCGGGAGGGCCATCTCCATCTCCTGTTCCAGTTGCAAGAACAGTAATGTTCAATGCAGAGAACATAATCACAAATGCAAGCAAAAAGCTTAGCATTCTTATGAATATGCTTTTTTGTCTAGTGTTTGTCATCGTTTTTTCCTCACTTAAATTTTTTTATGCTGTGTTCGCTGTGTTATCCATTCAATAGATTACATAAATGTGTTTACACTATATAATATATCGTCAAAGTTCAAAAAATGTTAAGCATTTTCCCTTTTGACAATATTTTACACCGCTTTCACTTTAATTTTATGATTGCATTATATCACACCTAGGGTTACATTTTGGTTACATGCTTTTTGCTTTTTTACATAGCGCTCCACTTCAAAAGCTAACTTCGCTATTTGTTGTTCGCAAGCACAATATGTTGTGTTTAAACTTGTTAAAAACATAACATATAATAAAAACCGCACTATAACTCAATAAAACGCGTTTTGAAATAAGCGTTTTATTGCCTTAATTTTGCAATACATATACAAATATAATACAATATTTGTATATAAAACACAATATTTTTTTAAAATTACTAAAAAAATAATTTGCACTATAATGCCTATTTTTTGCACAATTGTGTTTATTGCGGTTTTTGCACTAAAATGTTGCTATTTGCACAAAAATTACACTGTTTTTCGCTTGCAATATCGTCAAGTTTTATTTATAATATTTCTAATGCACATACAAGCATATGTATAACGGCGGCAGGCGCACATTACTGCCGCGTTTTGAACAAGGGGAAAAACATGATAGAAATTATTACACTGGGCGAATTTAAAATAATTGTAAACGGCGAGACCGTGACGGAGTATTTAAAGGCCTCGCCGAAAAAAATGCTCTTGCTTGAGTATTTAATTGTAAACAAGTCTCGCCCTGTGCCCGTGCCGGATATACTTGACGTTTTGTACGGCGACAACGAAGATGCGGGCTTTGAGGGCACGCTTAAAACGCTTGTTAGCCGTATGCGTAAAGATTTAAGCGCCTATGGCCTTGGCGAGGCTGTTGTTACAAGGCGCGGTGCGTACATGTGGAACGACAAGCTTGATTGCAAGGTTGATATTTTCCGCCTTGAAGAAATTTGCAAGGAACTTGAAGAGGCAAATTCGCTTACAAAGGCAAACGTTGCACTGTTTGAAGAGGTTATTTCGCTTTATAGCGATGATTTGCTTACAGATTCAGGGCTTAGCGCGTGGATTTCGCCCAAAGTTTTCTATTATCACGACATGTACATGAAAACTATTTACAAATATATTAACTTGCTTAACAACAAAAAAAATTACAGCGATGTTATACGTGTTTGCAAAACTGCGCTTGATATTGACGCTTTTGAGTCTACTTTAAACCTTGAGCTTATGAGCGCTTTGCTAAAGCTGGGTAAAAGCAAAGAGGCAACTTTGCAGTATCAAAACATTACGAAATTGCATTATACACACCTTGGAATGAAGCCGTCTGATGAGATTATTGACTTTTACAAAGAGCTTTTGCGCCAAGACAAAAATGCCGAGGTGGATATAAACGACATTTGCAACGATTTGAACAGCGATGCGCAAGAACACGGCGCGTTTGTGTGTGAATACCTTATTTTTAAAGATATTTACCATTTGCACATGCGCACATTAAGGCGCACCGGCACCACAATTTACCTTGCACTTGTAAGCTTGCACACACTGAAAAGCGGGCGGCAAGACCCACTTGCACTTGACAATGCTATGCTGGCGCTTATTGAGTCTATGCAGCAAGATTTGCGAAGCGGCGATACTATTTCACGCTATGGCCCCAGCCAAATTGCCGCGCTTTTGCCTGCTATTTCAACTTTCGAGGTTGGGCGCACTGTTTTAGAGCGCATTAAAAGCAGCTTTTATTTAAAAAGCAAAAGTTCGCTTTTTACGCTGGAGTATAATTTGGTAGAGCTCAACCCCGGTTCGGAATAAACGCGGCTTTCTGTGCTGTTTAGCGAGCTTGCACAGCAAGAGCTAACTGCATGAATATACTTTATTTTGTTGCTACCCATTTTTTCGGTTAATTGTATAATATATTGTAATAATATAGTATGCGGTTTATGTTATAAAATAACTTATTTAAAAGGAGATTTAATTTTATGGAAAAATATGTATGTTCTATTTGCGGCTACGAGTACGACCCATCGGTGGGCGACGACGGCGCCGGCATTGCACCCGGAACAAGCTTTGACGATTTACCCGATTCATGGGTTTGCCCACTTTGTGGCATGGGCAAAGATGTTTTTTCAGTTGCGTAAATTAATGTTTTTGCGCAAATTGTAGCGCTGTTGCGTAGCTACTTTTATGCATAGTGTTTTGGGGCAGCTGCGTTTGCCGTGCATTAAAAATCTACAATAATTGATATATCTAAAAAAGCAGGGTCACGGTAAGCCGTGACCCTGCTTTTTTAACTGCGCTTCAACTATCTTTAATAACAAAAACAGCACACGCAAAAAAAGACAATATTAAAAGTGCTAAAAGTATAATGTTAGACGCAAAAAAAGAAAAAATGTTGCGAAATACCACCAAGTCCCAAAAAAACAACACGCCTATAACAGCGGCGCCAATGCTAAAAATAAGCACTGCGCCTGCCGCCATGTCTTTTATAATGCCTGCAATGTGGTAGCGCCCGGGGGGTGGGTTGTCGGCCAGGCGCTCAATTGCTGAATTAACAACTTCCAGCGCTGTAACGCCGCAAATTGCCAAAATTATAACGGCATATTCAAGCGCAGTGAAGCTGTAAAAAAACGAAAACAATAAAACGTAAATTGAAATGCACAAATGAAAACGCATGTTGCGCTCTGCCTGCACTGCTTTAACAACGCCGTTTGCGGCATAGTAAAAACTTTTCAAAAACTTAGCCATGTTTACACACCGTCCGGCGTGTACGACATTGTGCGCTGAAGCCCAAGTTTTTTAAGCGTTGCCTCTTCTTTTTCGCGCATTTTAACTGCTTCAATTCCGCCTTTTTCATGGTCGTACCCTAAAAGGTGGTACATTGAATGCACTGTTAAAAACGCCACCTCACGTTGTAATGTGTGGCCGTACATGTCGGCTTGTTCAAACGCACGCTCCATTGATATTACAATATCGCCTAGCATTTTTGCGCCCGTTTGCCTGTTTATATCATACTCTCCGCCCTCACTAAGCGGAAAGCTAAGCACATCTGTCGGCTGTTTCTTTCCCCTGTGCTGGCTGTTAAGCTGTTCAATTTGTGCATCGTCCACAAACATAACGCTAACTTCAACGTTGCCGCCCATGCCCTCAGATTCAAGCACAGCATTGCATGCTCTTCTTATCAAAATTCTGAGGCCGGAAGGTACTTTTACCGATTTTTGATTGTCTATAATGTATACTTTGTGTGCCATAAAAATCTCCATTCTGTGCACAGCACAAATCTTTTGGCATGTGCCGCCTCTAACGGCAAGCCGTTTTTAAATATTAGCGCAATTTAAACGCTATCCTACTTGCTTGCTTGCTTGCTTACTTCCTAGGTTTTGTTGATTTCTCGTACGCTTTTATTATATCTTGCACCAGCTTGTGGCGCACAACATCTTTGTCTGTAAGGCGAATTTGTGCTATGCCCTCTATTTTTTGCAGCACCCGAAGTGCGTCAACAAGCCCGCTTTTTGTTTTGTCGGGCAAGTCTATTTGTGTAACGTCGCCTGTTACAATTACTTTAGAGTCTGCGCCCATTCTTGTTAAAAACATCTTCATTTGCTCGGGGCTTGTGTTTTGCGCCTCGTCTAAAATAATAAACGCATTATCAAGTGTTCTGCCGCGCATATAAGCAAGCGGCGCCACTTCAATTGCCTGCTTTTCAAACAGCTTTTGGTATGTTTCCGTGCCAAGCATGTCGAAAAGCGCGTCGTATAGCGGGCGCAAATACGGGTCTACTTTATTTTGCATGTCACCCGGTAAAAAGCCCAGCTTCTCGCCTGCTTCAACCGCAGGCCTTGTTAAAATAATGCGCTCAACCTCGTGCGCTTTAAAGGCCTTTACGGCCATTGCCACCGCAAGGTACGTTTTGCCTGTGCCTGCAGGCCCCACGCCAAACGTTATTGCATGTGTTTTTATGGCGTTTATATATTTTTTTTGCCCCAATGTTTTTGGCTTTATGGGCTTTGCTTTTGCGGTTAAAATTATTGTGTCGCCAAGCAATTCTTTAACTTTGTCTTGCTCGCCGCTTTTTGCAAGCGACATGCAATAATAAACAGCCTGGCTTGTCAGCTCAGCTTTGTCGTTATAAAGGGCTATCATAGCGTTAACAGCCTTTACGGTGTTTTCAACGTTCTCGCTCTCGCCTGTAACTTTAACATCTGTTCCCCTACTAATAATTGTTGTGTCGAACTCTTTTTCAAGCAAGCGCAAATTCTCATCGTTTTGGCCAAAAACAACAAGCAATGTTTCCATATTATCTGCTACAATACATTTTTCAGCCATTTAAACGCTCCTATCGCCCGTTGTGGTTGCAGCCGTGTTTGGTTTTGTTTGATATTGTGCCATTTAGCCGCAAAATACACAACATTACTTACATTTGTATTATATCACAAAAAAATTTGCATGAAAATAGTTTTATTGAAAAACACTATATTTTTATGCAAATTTTATTTAATTTATACAAAATTATTTTAATTTATTTATGTAACATTTTGTGGTTAGCCG
>CAYJHA010000012.1:0-20257 GCA_964369785.1 uncultured Bacteroides sp. | reverse complement strand
GTCATCGGCCGCCCGTTATAGGTGTAGGGTTATGTTGAAATTAAAATGTTACGTTTTAGTGTAGGGACAGGTCTTGCCCCTGTGTGCACCTGCCGCATGGTACGCGGACAACCGCAAGGGTTGTCCCTACAATACGTTGCCAAGTTTAAGGTTAACAAGTTAGCATAGGCGGATATTTAAATGCGCGGCCATGTGTTGCCACCCGAAAACCTCTGCATTGCATTTGTAAATTTGCGCTAAAGCGGTAACGGGCGGCCAATGGCCGCCCCTGCATTTCACGTTTTATTTATATTAAACATTTTTACAAGTTCCACCCCTCTACAACTTTCGCTATATTTGCTAGCGTGTTAAATTCCATTCTCAGCGTTATAAACCCCTCGCCATCGTTCACCGTCTCGTGCACTTCAAGCACTTCGCACTCGGGTAAATCTTGCGCTAACTTTTCATAAATTAAGCTGCGTGCAATGTTAATTGCTTTTTCATGGCTCAGCGTTACATTTTGCGTTGTTTGCTCTCTGCACTGCGTTGTAACAATTGTTGCAGGTAGCGGCAGGCCTAATAATGTTGCCGGCTTTCGCAGTATTGTACAATCTTCGCAATCATCAACTTTGGCCTGAAACGGCAAGGTGAACGTTTTGTTAAACATGTAAATGCTATGTGAATTTTGCGTGTTCATGCTGGGCACACTTGTCTCGTAATTAAAAGGCACGCTCGCCTCATAGGCCTTATCTACAAAGGCGTAAATGTTCGCCTGGGCTCTGTCTGTGTGCAACTTGTCGCGGCTGCTAACCATAACTGCGCTTATTATTACATCGCCCTCTTTTACATACTCGCCTTTATTTTTCTCTATAAAGCCGCCCTCTACTTCTATTCGCTCTATAACTCCGTCGCACAGTGCCACAATTGCGGCAGGGCTTGTTTGCTCCATTTCAGGCGGTGTAACGGCACTTATCTTTTCAACCACAAGCTTGCCGGCAACAAAGTTAAGTTTTATCCAGCTGTAATGCTCGCTTTCTAAAAAAAGGCGGTCTTGCACGTTTTTTAGTGTATCTGTTGTAGGCATACTGCCCTCTGCAATTTCGTAGTTATAAAGTTGCTCGCGCAATATTAGCTCCTCTTCTTTTGTAAAATCGTAAAACTGCACGCTGTAAACCATTCGCGGAAAAACAAGCAGCAACGCAAGCATAACACAAAAGCCGGCTAAAACACCCCACCTGTGCCTAAACGGCCACGCAAGAAAGTATACTCCTTGCTTTTTTGTGCACTTTAGGCGGCATTTGTATTTTCTTGCAGGTTTGTGCAAGCGTGTGTAATACCTTAGCGGCAACTGTGCTTTATAGCCAAAATCAGTAGGCGCAACTTTTTGTATAGGCACACCTTTTTGTATGCAATTGTTTAAAAAGCGCTCGCCTGCACCGCCAATTATCTCAAACTCTACACTGCCGAGTATGTTTTTTGCAATGCTATTCATCTGCGGCCTCCTTTTTGTCAAAGCGAAACACAATTGAAAAAATTCTTCCGTTTATAGCTATTTTTTCTTTTTGCATTGTGCTTATAATTAAATTATCGCCGTTTATGTCGGCAAAAGTGCCGCCCATATCAAGGCATATATTAGTAGAGGTATACTGCAATATGCCGCGGCAATGCTCTGCTTCAACTTTACTGTTTGAGCTGACATGCAAAATTGGTTTGGGCTTTAAAATTTGGCTTGTCTTCGCAAAATTAAAAGCAAACATCTCTTTTGCGCCGCCTTTGCTTTCGTTTGTTTTTTTTCGCTTTGGCATATTTTTCTCCTCTTACTATCTAAATATTATAGAAAGCCGTAGTAAAAAAGTGTATATAAACATTGTTCATTTTTTCATCGCTTGTTCATATATATTTTGAAGGGGTGTATAAATATGAATGATACTCGCTTTAAATATCACATTTTCGAAATTTCGAAAATGTTTGTTGCCGTTTTAGGCGTTATAGCGTTTCTTTTTAACCCACAGGCAGGCACACAGGGCATTATTAACGGGTTAAATTTGTGCTACACTTCAATTATTCCGTCACTTTTTCCGTTTTTTGTGTTTTCAAAACTTATAATGCACAGCAAATACTCACATGTTTTAGGCATAATTCTTGCCCCTTATGCGCGTTATGGCTTAAAAATTTACAGCAAAAGTGCAGGCACTGCTATTTTGCTGGGGCTAGTAGGCGGCTTTGGCTCCGGCGGCGTTTGTGTGCAGTCTCTATACGAAAAAAAAACTGTTACACTTGCGCAGGCGCACGTTTTAATGTGCATGATAATTAACGCAGGGCCAGCTTTTGTTGTGGCTTGCGTGGGCACATTAATGCTAAACAGCACGGCGGCAGGGTGGCTTATTTATGCGTCGCTCTGCATATCCAGCCTTATTACAGGCGCTGTTTTTGCTAATTTTTTCTTGTTTAAAAACGTTGAAAACAGCGTTTTGGGCAAAAAAAATGAATTGCTAAAAAAGCGCAAAAAAACACCGCTTAACCCTTATAAAAAAGAAAGCGGTGAAAATTATATTTTTGGCGGCAATAGTGGGTTAAAAAACACAGCCGATAGCAACGCAAGCACAAATACAGTTGCAGTTTCGGCGCAAAGCAGGCACGTGGAAGCCACAGAAAACGGCAAGTTTGTAAACTGCGTAAAAAGTGCAGTGTATTCAACGCTGACACTTTGCGGCTTTGTAGTTCTTTTTTCGTTTTTTATCTCGTGTATTTCGTTTTTAAATTTGCCTATGGTTTTGCAAATTATTACAACAATTTTTGTGGAAGTTACAGTGGCATGTTCGCTTATAGCAAGCAGTGGCAACGCACATGCAATTTACCTGTGCACTGCGGCTATAAGTGTAATGGGTGCAAGCATTTTGCTTCAAATTCGCAGTTTAATTGCGCCTGAAATTTCCGTTTTGCCTACTGTAATATCACGCGTTGTTCACGTGCCGATGGCCCTGTTATGCTTGCGATTACTACTAGCTGTTTTTAACGCGGCAGTTCCTGCAAGCGCCACGGCCGATACATTTTACACGCTGAGAATGCCGCTTGATGCACTGTGCGCCGCTGTGTTCTTTTTCTGTGCGTTTTTTTGTGCGCTGGGGAAAGGTGCTGAGCTAAAGGCACCTACACAACGTTCTTAACATTTTCTTCGCCTATTATTCGCGCAAGCTCGCTGTTTAAAAGCTCACTATAACTACACCACAAATTTTTCGGTGCTAATACGCGTTTTTTCTCATCTTCTATATAAAAATAAACAGGCGTGTCACCCTCAAAAATATTAAGCAAACTGCACACGCCTTCAAAGTCTTCGCTTTTGCGCGTGGCAATTTTTAGCCAAAGCCCGTGTTTTGACGTTGTTGTGTTTTGGGTAAGCTTTCGGGGGCTTGCGGCATTTATATCAGATATTTTATCCGCAAGAATTTTCGAGCCCTCATCTTCTTTGTACGAGAACGTGCCCTCAATTATTACTATGGCATTATCTCGCAAAAGCGGCGAGAATTCTTCAAGCACTTTTGGGAAAACAAGCACTTCAATAATGCCGCTTAAATCTTCAACTGTCACAAAAGCCATAAGGCCGCCGCTTCTTGTTGTAATAGTTCTCACTTTCACAACGGTGCACACAACGCACACTTTTTTATTGTCAAAGCTTTGAGAATTCTCATCGAGCAAAGACAATATATTGCACGAAGAAATTTTGCTTATAATACTGCGGTATTGCTCAAGCGGGTGGCCCGAAAGGTAAAGGCCGCTTATTTCTTTTTCAAATTGCAGGCGAATATCAGGCGCATAGTCTTCGAATTTTTGCATAGAATAGCTGCTGAATTCAGGCTTTGCACCAAAGCCCTCGAACAAGCTCATTTGCCCTTCCACGTTCTTTCTGCTCTCTGTCTCAATGCTTTTAACAATGTTATCAAGGTTCTCTGCAAGCATTCTTCTGTTGCTGTTAACACTGTCAAATGCGCCTGCTTTTATAAGGCTCTCCACTGCTTTTCTGTTAAGATCCATTCCGAAAAGGCGCTTGCAAAAGTCGTAAAGGTCTTTGTAAGGCTCGCCCTTTTTGCCTGCTACAATGCTGTGAATTAGCCCCCTGCCTACGTTTTTAAGCGCAAGCAAGCCAAAGCGCAAATCACCGTTTTCAACGGTAAAGCCAAGCTCACTTTTGTTTATGTCGGGCGCAAGAATTTTTATGCCTAAATTTGCACACTCTGAGGTATACTCTATAACTTTCGAAGAATTCTCAAGCACGCTTGTGAGAAGTGCCGCCATAAACTCGTGCACGTAATGCGCTTTTAAATATGCTGTTTGGTACGCCACTAAAGCATACGCCGCCGCGTGCGATTTGTTAAAAGCATACGACGCAAAGCTCGACATTTCGTCGAATATTTCGTTTGCAATGGCGGCCGGTATGCCGTTTTTAACACAGCCCACACATTCATTGCCCTGTTCGCTACTGCCGTTTATAAACGAGTTTCGCGCCTTTTCCATTTCGCTGTGCTTTTTCTTGCTCATAGCACGGCGCACAAGGTCTGCCTGCCCGTAAGAGAAGCCGGCAAGCTCGCGGCAAATTTGCATAACTTGCTCTTGGTACACAATGCACCCGTTTGTAACGCCTAAAATATTTTCAAGCATTTTTGTCTTATATTTTATTTTTTCGGGGTTGTGTCTGTTGTGTATATACGTTGGTATAGAGTCCATAGGCCCCGGCCTATACAGCGATATAACGGCGATAATATCTTCTAAATTTGTAGGTTTCAAGCCTACAATAACCTGGCGCATTCCACTGCTTTCAAGCTGAAAAATGCCACTTGTGGTGCCGTTTGACAGTAAATCAAACGTCTTAGCGTCATCAATGGGCATGTTCTCAATTGAAAAATCGGGCGTGTGTTTTTTTATCATCTTCTCGGCGTCGCTTATAACCGTAAGCGTTCGAAGGCCGAGAAAGTCCATTTTCAAAAGCCCCAGTTCTTCAATTGTCGTCATGGGGAACTGCGTAACAATGTTGCCGTCGTTTGTGCTAAGCGGCACATACGCGTCAACTTCCTCGCGCGTTATAACAACGCCTGCCGCATGTGTTGAGGAATGGCGCGGCATACCCTCAATTTTTATGGCAACGTCTATAAGTTCTTTCACTTGTGGGTCTTCTTTATAGCGTGTGTTAAGCTCTTTTGATACGCTTAACGCTTTTTGCAGTGTCATTTTCAGCTCGTTTGGTATAAGCTTCGCAACTGTGTCTACCGTTTGGTACTGTATTCCCATAACCCTGCCAACGTCGCGTATTGCAAGGCGTGCGCCCATTGTGCCGAATGTTACAATTTGCGCCACGTGGTCACTGCCGTATTTGTCTATAACGTAATCTATAACTTCTTGCCTGCGTTCATAGCAAAAGTCAATATCAAAGTCGGGCATTGAAATGCGCTCGGGGTTTAAAAAACGCTCGAAAAGCAAGTTGTACTTTATGGGGTCAATGTTCGTTATGCCCATGCAATACGCGCAAATGCTGCCGGCGCCGCTACCACGCCCGGGGCCCACGGGTATGCCGTTTATTTTTGCGTAATTAATAAAGTCGTACACAATTAAAAAGTAGTTTGTGTAGCCCATTTTTACTATAACGGAAATTTCATATTCCATTCTGTCCACAACATCTTGTGGCGCTGTGCCGTAATGTTTTCCAAGCCCGTCGTAGCAAATTTTGCGCAAATATTCTTCATTTTCAAGGCCGCCCGGCGCTTTAAAATATGGCAGTTTTGTAACGCCGAACTCAAAGTCAAAGTTGCACATGTCTGCAATTTTATTTGTGTTTTCGCACGCATTCTCGTACTCTCCGAACAAGTCATACATTTCCTGCGTACTCTTCAAGTAAAACTCGTCTGTGCCAAACTCTAGAATATCGTCGTCGGTAAGTGCCTTGTTTGTTTGAATACACACTAAAACACGCTGCATTTTACTGTCTTGCTTTGTTACGTAGTGCGTGTCGTTTGTTGCAACAAGCGGTATGCCTGTCTCTTTCGCAAGCTTTACAAGGCGCGGCAAAACAAGCTTTTGCTCTTCAATTCCATGGTCTTGTATCTCTATAAAATAGTTGCCTTGGCCGAAAAGCTCGTTATATTTTAGCGCGGTTTCTTTCGCTTTTTCATAGTCGCCTGCAAGCAGCTCACGCGGCACCTTGCCTGCAAGGCAAGCAGAAAGGCAAATAAGCCCCTCGCTGTGTTTTTGCAAAAGTTCAAAGTCAATTCGCGGTTTGCTGTAAAAGCCCTCTGTAAAACCGCGTGAAACCATTTTTATTAAATTTTTATAGCCTGTCTCATTCTTGCACAGCAAAACAAGGTGGTTATTGGAATCCATTTTATTAACTTTGTCAAACCTTGTTCGCGTTGCAACATAAACTTCACAGCCAATAATTGGCTTTATGCCGTTTTGCTTTGCAGCCTTGTAAAAATCCACGGTGCCAAACATAACACCGTGGTCTGTTATAGCAACGCTTGTTTGCCCCATTTCTTTAAGGCGCGCCATCATCTTATCAATTCGGCACGCGCCATCTAAAAGGCTGTATTCTGTATGCACATGTAAATGTGTAAACTGCCTGCTATCCATTAAACTTTCTCCTGTTTTTCACGCATTTTCATATCTTCTGCAAGTTGCACAAGTTTTTTTAGCCTGTGCGCCAGGCCCGATTTACTTATAGGCGGCGAAAATTCCCCGGCAAGTTCTTTTAAACTTAAACTTGGGTTTTCTTTGCGAAGAAGCGCCGTGTTTTTTAAGTCATCGCTTAAATTTGTAAGCGCACTGTGCTGTTCCAAATAATAAATAGCGCCCAAAGCAGCCTCGTTTGCGGCTACTGTTTTATCTATGTTTGCCGTTTCGCAGTTTGTAATTCTGTTCGCTTTGTTGCGTAAATCTTTGTAAATTTTTAAGTCCATAACCAAAAGTGCGCCTTTGCTGGCACCCATAAAAGTAAGCAAATCTTCAATTTGCTCGCTAGACTTTAAATAAAGCACGTTCAAGCCTTTTCTCTGCACTAAGTGCGGCGTAAAATTGTGCCCCATTAAAAGAATTCTCAAATCGTTCAAAACGGTGTATTTGTTAGTGACAAATTCAAGGTTATAATCTTTTTCAGGGTTAGTCATAGTGCCACAGCACAAAAAGGCACTGCTTACAAATGCGTTTACACAGCTCTCGCATTCAAAATTATCACTGTTAATTTTAAGTGTTGTTTGCATGTGTGTGCTGTGAAGTGTTTTTAAAATTTGTGCCACTTCATGCTTTTGCTTTACCGAAAATTCATATAAAACTTTCGAATCTTTGCCTTTTTTTTCAATAGCACCCTTAACTTCTATGCCTTCCATTATTTTTTTGGCATATTGCGCCACGGCATCGTTTTCTGTGTGCAAAACAATGCCGCGCTCGTCAAAATATTTGCCAAAACATGCTATGCCGTAAGCCGCGGCAACACGGCAACACTGCTTTTTCGGCAATTCTTTTGATGTAATTTCATTTTTCACATCATTTGCAAAGCTCAATTTTTACGCCCTTTTCGTTTAATTATACCGGTGCCTCTTGTGTCTCATTCAAAAGTCCACAATATATGTTAAAAAAACACCGCTTTAATGCCTGTTAACATCCCTGTGCACAACAGTTGGCAAATAGCCCTGCGCTTTTGCAAACTCATCAAGCTTACGTGCAAAAGTAACGCTTCTGTGCTTGCCGCCTGTGCAACCAACAGCAATTGTAAGCTGGCTTTTGCCCTCTTTTACATAAAGTGGCAGTGAAAATTTCAGCAAATTTTGCATACATTCTAAAAGCCCTTTCGCCTCGGGGCTTTTCATAACAAAATCGTACACTTCACTGTCAACACCTGTCTTATTTTTCAGCTCTTTTATATAAAACGGGTTTGGCAAGCAGCGCACATCAAAAATAATGTCGGCTTCTTTTGGTGGGTCGTACTTAAAGCCAAACGACAAAAACGTAAGGTTCATAGCGTCAGACGTTTTTGCCATAAAAAGCGACACAACCCTGTCTTTCAGCTGTGATGTTGAAAAGAACGATGTATCAATTTTAAAGTTCGCCTGTTCCATAAGCGGTTTTAGAATTTCACGCTCTTTATAAAGCGCCTCGCTTGTGGAAATTTGCGTTGTAATGCTAATTGGGTGGCGGCGGCGCGTCTCCCTGTATCGGCGCTCAAGTACATCATTTTGTGCGTCTAAAAACAGCGTTTTAAACGATATGTTTTTCTCTTTAAGCTGTTCAAGTGCATTTTCTATATCAGCTTGTGTTTTTGCACCCCTTATGTCAAGCACAATAGCTATGCGCTCTATCGGGTTTTCGCTTTTTATGGAAAATTCGACAAATTTTGCAATTAAATCTGCCGGTATATTGTCTATGCAAAAAAAGCCTATATCTTCAAGCGCGTTCATTGCAAGAGATTTTCCTGCGCCCGAAAGCCCTGTTACAATTAGCATATTCATGGTTATTTGCCGCCCTTTCTTTTAAGCACTTATTATCTATTCCACCACGCGAATTTCTTTTTCAAGCGCTATTCCCGTATCTTCTGTAACTTTTTTACACACATCATCGGCAAGTTTTAGCACATCTTCACAAGTTGCGCCGCCTTTGTTTACAACAAAGCCACAGTGCTTTGTGCTAATTTGCGCACCGCCCACGCTGTAACCTTTAAGGCCGCATTGCTCAATAAGTGCGCCTGCAAAGCCGCCAACAGGCCGCTTGAAAGTGCTTCCCGCGCTGGGCATATCAAGCGGCTGTTTTTCAACGCGCTTTTTCGCAAGTTCTTTCATTTTGTTTGTTATATCGCTTTTATTTGCCGTTTTAAGGCTAAAAACAGCTTTTACAATGCACCAATTTTCGCTTTCAAATATAGATGTTCTGTAACCCAGCGCAAGCTCACTTGCCGCAAGTTCTCTCAGCTTTGAATTTTCATCTAAGAACGTGACGCTTTTTAAAACGTCTTTCATTTCGCCACCATACGCACCTGCGTTCATGTACACAGCGCCGCCTATGTTGCCCGGTATGCCATACGCAAACTCAAGGCCTGCAAGGCTGTTTTCGGCTGCAAATGTGCACACTTTTGAAAGTGTTGCGCCTGCAAACGCTGTAATTTCACCGCCGCCGTCACTTTCATTAATGCTAATTTCATCAAGCGGTGATGTAATGTTAATTATAACACCGTCGAAGCCATTGTCGCTAAAAAGTATATTAGAGCCTTTGCCCAAAATATACCGCCTTACACCGCACTTATTCGAAATTTGAATTGCACTAGCAAGTTCCTGCACGGTGCGCGGTGTGCAAAAAATACGCGCATTGCCGCCAATTTTAAACGTTGTGTAGTTGGCAAGCAATATATTTTGTTCAAAAGGCACACCCTCTTTTTTCAGTTCATTGATTACACAATCAATATTTGGCATACAGTGTTTCTCCGTTCTAAGTTTAACAGCTACGCTTATTTCAAAAGCTTTTTCGTAACGCTTTTTATATTATATGTTTATAAGCATGTTTAAAATACACTTGCTAGTCAATTGCAAGGCCTAAGTTGTTCATTAATTCCTCCGCGGCGTTGTAACCCATTTTCTTTTGCCTGTTGTTAATTGCCGCCGCCTCTAAAATAACGGCTAAATTACGCCCGGGCATAACAGGTATAACGGTGCTTGTTATTTCAATGCCCAAAATCTCAGTTGTGTCAACTTCCAGGCCTGTTCTGCTGTAATTTTTTGTTTTGTCCCACGGTTCAAGTTTTACAACAAGGTCAATTTTTTCGCTAAGTTTAACTGCACGGGAGCCAAATACACGCGCAACGTTTATAAGCCCAACGCCCCTTAATTCAATGAAATAACGTATATTATCGGGCGCAGTGCCCACAACTGTTCTGTTGGAAACACGCCTTAATTCCACTGCATCGTCTGCAATTAGCCTGTGCCCACGCTTAACAAGCTCAACTGCTGTTTCGCTTTTGCCCACGCCGCTCTCGCCAAAAATTAAAAGGCCCTCGCCGTATACTTCTACAAGCACGCCGTGCCGTGTAATGCGCTGGGCAAGCTCTACGCTTAAAAGCGATATAAGCGAGCTTATCATTATACTTGTGTTTTCAGACGTTCTAACAACAGCCACTTCGTACATTTTGGCAAATTCAATAATTTCATCAAAAACTTCAAGGTTTCGCGTTATTACAACTGCCGGTGGCTTTGCCTTAAACAGCCTACTAACGTGGTTGCGGCGAAGTTCAGGTGTGTTCGTTTCTAAATAACCCATTTCTGCGTTGCCCAAAATTTGCACGCGGTCGGTGTCAAAAAACTCATCATAACCCGTAAGCAAAAGGCCCGGCCTATTTACATCGGCCGATACAATTTTTACATCTTTTAACTCACAGGGGGCGTAAATTGTCTCAAGCTTAAAATCATTTACTATTTTTTCAAGTGATACGCTGAATTTAGACATAAAAAACTCCATTCCGGGCTTCACAATTGAAAGCCCCACAGCAAACTATTTATTGTTTAAGTATAGTCTTATTATATAACAAATAAATTGCTTGTGCAATTAATATATTAAAATTTTCCGGATGTATTTATTTGCATTTTAGCATTATATAAGGGCGGCATATAAAGCCGCCCTTAAAGCCATAATATTAATCACAGCTCATAATGTGTTATGTTTGTTGAATATCCTATCCTTTTTCCCGAAAGTAAGAAAATAGAAATCATTTTAGCGGCATAAAGGATACTGTTTATCTCTTTTTCGCTCCACACGCGCGTTCTCTTGCAGTCATCAAGCCCCAAAAACAGCTTTACAATGCCCTTTTCCTTAGTTTGCGCGTGCAAGAACGATTTTATCCCCTGGTCGTTCATTAAGTCAAATGCACCCTCTGCTTTTAACAGGCGCAAATCGTTGCTGTAAAATATGCCTTTTTCGTCTGCACTTGCAAAAAAATCGTATAAAATTTCAGCCGTTAACCCTTGCAAATTGTCAATTTCGGGCACAACGTCTTTTTCGCACCACTCGTACGTGTTGCTGTAAGTTTTGCCATTATCAAAAGTCTCAAAAATATAGCACCTGTCAGCGCCAGAGCGCTTGCCTATAAATTGTAGCACAGCATTTAGCGACGAATTAATTTCTTGCGTTTCATACATCAAGTTAAAAACGGTAGAAACAAGTTCGGCGTCGAAATACGAATTTGCAATTCTGCTTGCATTTTCAAGCGTTGTAATGTTTTTCATCGTTCCGTCCATGAATTTTTCAGAATAGAACGTATAACAATCTTTGCCTTTAAGTTTTGATTGGTAAAGCGCCTTGTCGGCAGATTTATAAAGCGCTTCATAACTTGTGCCGTGTATTGGGTAAAGCGCAATGCCTATACTGCCCGAAATTTTGTAGCTTTTGTTTTCGCCTGAATACGTGTTTTGAAATGCTTTAGAAATTTTATTAGCCTTGCCCTCAATAATTTTATTGTCGTTTACATTTTTAAGGAAAACTATAAATTCATCGCCGCCTATACGCCCTATAATATCAGCGTTTCTAAAATATGTACGCAAGTTCGACGCTATTTCGCTAAGCACCAAATCGCCGAAATGGTGGCCTAAATTGTCGTTAATTGCTTTGAAGTTGTCAATATCAACAATAAACATTGCGTGGCTTGTATCGCTATTTTCCAAAATTGCGTCAGCAATTAAAGTCTCTGTTGTAATTTTGTTGTAGCAATTTGTTAAAAGGTCAGTTTTAGACATTATTTCAAGCGTTTTTTGCTCGTTAATATCATACGCTTTGCCAATTGCAAAAGCAGGCTTATTGTTTTTGTCAAAAAGCGTTTGGTAAATCATTCTGTAATAAACAGGCTCTCCACCTTTTGGCATCAGCCTTAAATCAAGCGGCATACGTTCGCCCATCATCATTTTAGCGGCCAACTGTTCAAGCTGCTCGCAATCTTCTTTATGCACTATTTTGTTTTTAATTAAATGGCTCGGAAACGGCACTTTCTCTTCTTTAAGCTTAAATATTTCACGCCCTTTGCCAAAAAACTGAACAAGAGACGTTCTTAAGTCAACTGCAAAAAAAAGCTCTTCCGAAAGCTCTGCAACAGTTCTGAAAAGTATGTTTTCGGGTATTTTGTCACGAAAATAGTAATCAGACCAATCGCCGCTGTCATCATCACTTAAATTTTCCGTAATATTTCTTGCAAAGCCTGCAAGAAGCTCAGAGCCGTTTTTGTCCTTAGCGTCAAGCTTAATAAGCACTACTTCACATGGCAAATCTTTGCCGCTGCCTGTACAGTGTAGCCAGTTAAATTTTACAAAGCCTTTTTTAAAGCCCTCGTTTAAAAATTCGTTTGCGGCATCAACGCTCTTTCGTCCGTCCGGCTGGTACTCGGGTGAAAAGCTAAAAAAGCCATCTATATATTCTTGGCTTGATTTTGCATCAAAAAAACGAAGAGTCTCATTATTGCCCATCACGGTAGTTTTATCTTTGTCAAAAACAGTAATGCTCAGCGGCGTTGTGTTAAATATTGATGTTAATATTTTTACTTCAGCTTTCAGGTTCTCGTTTTGTAAAGTAAGCCTATTAATTTTCTCGCTCAAATTATTATCGTTTAAGTTGCTCACAATATCCTCCTAAAGGTGCGTATGTGTATGTTTTTAGCGAACAGTTATGTTTATGTTGTAGCTAAAGCGTTTTTAATGTTTTGTTGAAGTTTTAATAAAAAACCGCTTAATTACGTTATATTATACCAGAAATTAACAACAAAAGATACCCTACATTTTAACCAAATTTTTCAACTTATTTGGTTAAAATAGTTAAATTGCATTATGCCAAAAAAACAGCTAAAATGCGCTTTTAATAGTTTGCAAAATAAACTGTATTGTGGTAGAATTTATTATATATAAGAAAATATAGTTTACTCTTTTTGATAGGCTATTTCACCACTTAAATGAAAATAAAAATATGCGCAATTTTGTCGCACAATGGAGGGCAACATGTACAACGCACAAGATAGCAGATACGAAAACATGGTTTATAACCACTCGGGCAAAAGCGGGCTTCGTTTGCCGGCTGTGTCGCTTGGTTTGTGGCACAATTTCGGCACAGATGCAAATTACGACAACATGAAGCAAATTTGCTTCACAGCTTTCGATGGCGGCATAACGCACTTTGACTTAGCGAATAACTATGGGCCAGAGCCGGGCAGTGCCGAGGAGAATTTCGGCAAAATATTGAAAGCTGAGATGGCGGCTTACAGAGACGAGATGATTATTTCAACAAAGGCAGGCTACACAATGTGGCCGGGCCCGTACGGAGATTTTGGCAGCCGTAAATATTTGCTCTCAAGCCTTGACCAAAGCTTAAAGCGTATGCAGCTTGACTATGTGGATATTTTTTACCACCACAGAATGGACAAGGACACGCCGCTTTGGGAGTCTATGTCGGCGCTTGACACTGCAGTTAAAAGCGGCAAGGCGCTTTATGCAGGCATTTCAAATTACGACAGGAAAACGACAAAAAAGGCAGTTGAAATACTAAAAGAAATGAACTGCCCCTTTATAATTAACCAAATACGCTACTCTATGTTTGACAGGCATATTGAAGACGACTTTTTGCCGCAGTTTGCAAAAGATGAGGGCGTGGGGCTTATAGCATTTAGCCCACTTGCGCAAGGGCTTTTGACAGACAGATATTTAAAAGGCGTGCCAAACGACAGCCGAATGAAAACAGACGGCAGGTTCTTAAGCGACAAAGTGCTTACAAAACAGCGCCTAGAGCAAATAACGGCGCTAAACGAGCTGGCACAAAACAGGGGCCAAACGCTTGCCCAAACAGCGCTTAGTTGGGTGCTTAAAGACAGTTCTATAACAAGCGTTTTGATAGGTGCGTCTAAAAAAGAGCAAATTTTAGACAATATTAAAGCTATTGAAAACTGCGCTTTTACAAAAGAGGAAATTGCACTTATAGACAAAATTACGTTGTAAGAACTAGATAGTGTCGACAGTAGTTGAAACTTTCTAATATAAATTCTAATAAGCAGCTATAACATAATACACGTAAGTAACTGCATAGTTTAAACAAGCAAACGCAAGGCATGAAAGGAAGCGCACAATAAATGAGCTTTATTGCTTTTAACAATGTAAAAAAAACGTACCATATGGGCGAGGTAGACATACACGCACTTGACGGCGTTAGTTTTGAAATAGAAAAAGGCGAGTTTGTTATTATTGCCGGTGCTTCGGGCGCGGGCAAAAGCACCATTTTGAACATTTTGGGCGGTATGGACACAGCCTCGCAAGGGGAAATAACAGTTGACGGCAAGCGCATTGACAGTGTGAGTGAAAAAGAGCTTACAAATTATAGGCGCTTCGACATAGGCTTTGTTTTTCAATTTTATAACCTTATGCAAAACTTAACAGCTGTTGAAAACGTTGAGCTGGCAACGCAAATTTCAAGGAACCCGTTTGATATTCACGACATAATGAAAAGTGTTGGGCTTGAAAACAGAAAGAACAACTTTCCGTCGCAACTTTCAGGTGGCGAGCAGCAGCGTGTTGCAATTGCACGTGCACTGGCCAAAAACCCAAAATTGCTACTGTGCGACGAGCCCACAGGTGCACTTGACTACACAACAGGCAAGCAAATTTTAAAATTGCTTAGAAATGCGTGCAACAAATTTAACATGACAGTAGTTTTAATAACGCACAATTTAAGCTTTTGCCCAATAGGCGATAAGGTAATAAAAGTTAAAAGCGGCAAAATATTATCAATAGAAAAAAACAGCCACCCACAAGACGTTGACAGCATTGAATGGTAATTGCTCGCGTGCAACAAGCACTATTTTTGTGTGCGGCGAATTTTAACAATGCAAGCGGGTGAATTTTCCGCAACACGGTGAAAAACAGATGAAGTATAAAACAATTTTCAAGCATTTAAAAAGGGAACTGCGCCACTCAATAGGGCGCTTTGTTTCGCTTTTTGCAATTACGGCTCTGGGGGCAAGCTTTTTTGTGGGGCTTAGCTCTTCGGGGCCTAATATGCTTTTAACGGCCGACACATATTTTAAACATCAACAACTTGCAGATTATCGCCTGCTTTCCACCTACGGTTTTACAGAAAGCGACATTGAATTGCTCGAGAATTCGGGCGATTATTCCGCAGTTTTTGCGGCATATGCACTTGATGTTTTAATAGACACACCGCAAGGTGCAGGGCCTGTGCGCATAACAGGCTTGCCCGAAGGCGTTTATGATGAAAACGGCCAGGCAAGCACAAACGAAAATAACAGCGCGCTAAACTTGCCCGTGCTTTTGGCAGGGCGTATGCCGACAGGCGAAAGTGAATGCCTTGCCGACAGTGCAAGCGGCGCAAAAATAGGCGATGTAATAACGCTTTCTTTCGAGAACGACGAGGACACCCTCGACATGCTTAACTCCCGGCAGTTTACCGTTGTGGGGCTTGCGCAGTCGCCTTACTACATCTATTTTTCACGCGGCGCAACTACTTTAAAAGACGGGCAAATTGACAGCTTTTACCTAGTGCCAAACGCTGCTTTTAACTCAGAATACTACCTTGAAGTGTGGCTGAGAGACGCCGCCGCAGAGGACATAAGCAGCTTTTCAAGCGAATATGCAGCACTTCAAGAAAACGCGGAAAAGAGCCTTGAAACTTTCGGTGAAGAGCGGGCACAAATACGCTTTGACGAGATAATGGACGAGGCAAACGAAGAGCTAAACGACGCAAAAGCAGAGCTTGCCGACGGGCAACAAGAGCTAAGCGACGCAATGGCGGAGGCCGAGACAGAGTTTGCCGATGCACAAAGCGACATAAACAGTGGCTGGGCTGATATTTACAGCGCAGAGCAAGATTTAACAGACGGGCAAAATGCACTTAACAGCGGCAAGCAAGAGCTTGAAAACAGCCGTGCACTTCTTGTTTCAGGGCAAGCGGCGTATGATTCGGGCCTTGCGCAGTACAACGCAGGCGTTGCCGAGTATGAAAAAGGCGCGGCGGAGTTTAACAAGGCACAAAGCGATTTAAACACATTGAAGGCCACGTACGACACGCAAAAGCAAGTGCTTGATGATTTGAACTTGCTTATTACTGCGCTGAAAGGTTATGAAACGGCGCTGACGACAAATTCGACAGAGCTTGCAAGGCTTACAGATGCAACTACAAGCTTGCCGACAGACAATGTGTTATATTCAGCCGAAGCACAAAAAATTGCAACAACACTTGGCACAATAACAGCCATTTTGCCGCCAACTTCAGCACAAAAAACATCACTTGAAGCGGCACTAACGCACATAGCCACCGCAATTGCAGGCACTGATGCAACAAAGCCAATAACTGATGTTGCCTCACAGCTAAACACAGTTGTACTACCACAACTTACAATAGAAATAGCGGCAAACGAGCAAGCGTCTATTGCGCTTACACAAGCTGTTGACTCAATGCTTGTGGCGCACACAGACGGGCAAAACCAGCTAAATGCGCAAAAGCCGGTGCTTGACGCTGCAAAAGCACAGCTAGACCAAAGCGGCGCTATGCTTGCAAGCAGTTACAGCGAATTGCAGCAGGGTTATTCTTCACTTGCGCAGGCAGAAAGAGACGCCGACATTGCAGGCGCACAAAAAGAGATTGACGACGGTTTCATAGAACTGCAAAATGGCAAAAACGAACTGTATGACGCACAAAAAGAGCTTGATGACGCAAAGGCCGAAGCCGAAACAGAATTTGCCGACGCACAAAAAGAGCTGGACGACGCAGTGCTTGAAATTGCCGACGCAGAAGAGGAAATTGCAGAGCTTGAAGAACCCGTATGGTACGTGCAAACACGCGAGCAACAGCCGGGTTACAGCGGCTACTCCAACAGTGTAGACAGTATCAACGCCATTTCGGGCATATTCCCTGTGTTCTTTTATCTTGTGTCTACACTAGTGTGCCTTACCACAATGACGCGCATGGTGGAGGAAAACAGGGGGCAAATTGGCACACTTAAAACGCTTGGCTACTCGCGCGGCGTTATTGCGTTTGAATATTTGTTTTACGGCACGCTTGCAAGCCTTACAGGCGCACTTGTGGGCTCAATAGGCGGCAGTTACATTTTTCCGCTTGCCGTGTGGGAAAGCTATTCAATAATGTACTCCATGGGCGATATGACAATTGCAATTCACCCGCTTTACTTCACTGCAAGTGTTGTTAGCAGCGTTGCCGTTACAGGCATTGCAACGCTTGGCGCATGTATTGCAGAGCTTCGAAGTGTACCTGCAACACTACTGCGCCCAAAAGCACCACGTGCAGGCAAGCGCATTTTGCTAGAGTATATTAAACCGCTTTGGAATAACATGAATTTCAGCCAAAAAGTAACAAGCAGAAATATTTTCAGGTACAAAAGCCGCTTTTTAATGACAGTTATAGGCGTTGCAGGCTGTACAGCGCTTTTGGTAACAGGCTTTGGGCTAAACGACACAGTAGGCAGTACTTTCCCACTGCAATTCGGCAGGGTGTACACGTACGACGCATTTTTGGCGCTTGAAGACAGCTCGAACTCAAACGAAAACACACAGCTGAATAGCGAGCTTGATAGTTTAACAGACTACGTATATTTCACCCAAAAAAGTGTAAAAGTAAACTTTAACGAAAGCGACAGCGGTGAACTTCAAGTGGGGCTTTACATTGCCGAACAGCCTGAAAAACTTGGCGAATTTATACATTTTTACAATATTGAAAACAGCGAAGAATTGAGCCTTGAAAACGCAGGCGGCGTTTTTATAACAGAGAAAATTGCAAGCACGCTTGGCATAACCGCAGGCGATGAAATTACGCTTGACTTAACACAAGACGAAAAGGCAATAACCGTTACTGTTGCCGCTGTTGTTGAAAATTATTTAAGCCATTTTGTTTATATAACACCTGATATGTACACCGCTTTAACGGGTGACATGCCGCAGTATAACAGCCTTATTTTAGAGGCAACTGAGGGCACTTTAATACAAAGCGCACTTGAAGTATTGCTGGAGGTTGACAATGTGGCAGGCTCAATGATAAACGCAGAGCTTGAAGAAGAGTTTAGCAGCAGCATGGACGGGCTAAGCAGTGTAATTTGGCTTGCAATTATTTCAGCAAGCGCACTTGCCGTTGTTGTTTTATACAACTTAACAAACATAAATATAATTGAGCGCACGCGCGAAATTGCAACACTTAAAGTGCTTGGCTTTTACCCTAAAGAATCAGCCGCGTATATTTACAAAGAGAGCTTTTTCTTAACGCTTATAGGCGCACTTGCAGGGCTTGTTGTGGGTATTTACTTGCACGAAATAGTCCTTCAAATGGCGGCGGTAGACGATGTTTTGTTCAACATATATATTAAGCCTGTCAGCTTTGTTTTTTCTGTTGTGTTCACGCTTTTGTCGCTAGCCGTTGTAGACATTATAATGTTTAAGCGCTTGAAAAACATAGACATGATTGAAAGCCTTGCCGCACGCACATAAATTAAATTACACCAATTTGCTTTTTTACAAAGCACAGGGCTGTTTAACTGTGGTAAACAGCCTTAAAGCTCCCTGTTAAGCACAACAATTATTAACAAAATGTTACTTTTTAAAACAGTGCAATTATAATGTTAATATTTTGTATATTTTGTCGATATTCATAGTAGCATTATAAATGATTAAACATAGTCATTCAAATTCATGATTATTTTATTTTTACAATTTAAAGTTAGGAGAATTTTCTGTTATGGAAAATAATAAAGTGGCAGAGCACGCAAAACTTATTAAAATTAATATTATTATTCTTTTTGTGGGCGGCTTAAGTTACAGCGTTTTATACATGTTAAGCGGTGACTTTATGCTTACGCTTGGCATAGTTGCAACGGTTGCATTTTTAGCAGGCGGCGCAAAGCTGTTGCAAAGCAAGGCGCCTGAAAAGGTTGTTATTTATTTTTTAACGTTCGTTCAATATTTTGTAATTGTTTTGTTCGGGCTTATAGGCGGTGAATTTTCAGGCGGCTTTCCGCTTATAATATCCGTTGTGGCGTTTAACACTATATATTTTGTTAAAAAAATTGTAATTTTACAGTGGATTTTAACAAATGTTGTAGTTGCCGTGTCGCTGTTTTTTATGGACACTTTGTATGTAGGTATTACTACATCATTTTTAATAAGGGGTATTCTAGGCATTAATTTTTGCATGTTATTCCTTTACATTTTGCTTGTTTGGATATTAAAATTCAAAAGCGAAGCGGCAGAAAAAGAGAAAACGTCTAGCGAGCTTTTAGAGCAAATAGAAGTGCAAATGCGTGAACAACAAGAGAGCGCTTTAAAAATTCAAAATGTGTTCGAGGGAATACGCGAAAGCTCGGACAAATTGAAAAGTACGTCAGAGCAAATGCTTACAGTTTCCAGCAATTTAAACTACAACGCAAGCAGCCAAACCGAAATTATAAGCGAGCTTGCACAGAAAAGCACAGAGATGTCGGACGAGATAAAAAGCACAAAAGATATAGTTCTCGAGTCGAGCAATATGGTGAAAGACAGTGCAAAAGTTATAAAAGATAGCAACGAGAACATGGTTCAAGCTGTTAAAACTATAGAGGAAATGGAAGTTTCAAACAAGCAAATAATAGACATTATTGAGCAAATTGAAGAAGTTGCATTTCAAACAAACATACTTGCACTTAACGCCGCAATTGAGGCCGCAAGGGCAGGCGTGCACGGCAAAGGCTTTGCGGTTGTGGCAGAGGAAGTGCAAACACTTGCCGCAAAAAGCAGTGAGGCCGCAACCACAACTAATACGCTTGTAACGCAGTCACTCTCGAACGTTAAGGCAGGCGCAAAGTTTATTAAAAGTGCGGCCGACAGCATGTTAACCGTTATTGAAGAGAGCGACTTGACAGTTAAGAAAGTTGAAGATATTAACATTATAATTGATGAGCAAGTTAGAACTGTTGAAGAAATAATGGTGCAAATAAACAGCTTTATGGATGTTATAGCGCAAACTTCACAAACGGCAGAGCAAAGTAACAGCATGGCGAATGATATATCAGAGCAAATTGCGCATATAAACAGCGCAATTGCAAGCAACGATTAGAGTTTGCACAGTTTTTATATTATTGAAAAAAATGCAAAAAGTTAAGGTGTCGCAAAGCGACACCTTAAACTGTTTAAAAACCTTGTAGTAAAAAATTTGCGTTAGCTTTGGGCAGCCCCTTAGGGCTCCAATGCCGTCAACTTAAGCGTAAAAACGCCCTCTCCGGCACTGCGGTGCCACC
>CAYJHA010000011.1:23486-29202 GCA_964369785.1 uncultured Bacteroides sp. | reverse complement strand
GCAATCTTTTGCCTTAAAAGAGCATTTTTGAAGGTGAATTTGCCAATTTATTGGCCAATAGGAAAAAGAAACTTTTTGAGATAAAAAAGTTTCCTTACCGCTGCCCGTTAGTGCACTTTTTTAGTGCATGGTTTTTTTGACAACCTAGGAACTGCCGACACTATTAAGTGCGGCGGTTCTTTTTTTGTTCATAGCTAATTTAAGATGAAATGTAAATTAATAACAAATAGCGAAACGCTATACTTTTTTTGACGCACTGATGTATGTTTTAGGTTAACCTTGATGTTTTGTGCTAAATTTTGAAACATGTGAAAATTTAAGCATAAGAAAAAACAGCTTTTTATAGCTTTGTGAAGCCGTTTTTAGCCTGTTTATTTGGCGTTAATCATAAGATGCTAATTGTTAAGTTTTTGTAAATTTTTTTAAAGAGCAAATAAAAAAATTGTGCTGTATCAGTTAGTTTTTGTTGCAAAAATTAGCGTAGGAAAATATTTTCACAATTTTATTGTAATAATTTTGTAAAAAAAACTAGAAATTATAAATTAATGTGTTATAATAATATAAAGAGTGTATACGAAAAGTTAGGTTATTAAGTTACATTATTCTAACCGGTTAAAAATATAACGATAATACGTTGTATTTTTAGTGTTTTCGAAAATGTTTTTAAATAGCAAATTTATACATTTATGGTATATTTTTATTTTGAAAGGTGGGCTTGAATAATTATGGAAGTTTTAAACAGCAATTCCATGTTAATGATGCAAAAATCACTCGATTATTTATGGCAAAATCAGGCGTGCATTTTAGACAATGTTGCAAATGTGGAAACGCCGGGTTATAAGGCGCAGTATGCAACATTTGAAGATGCTTTGAACGATGCAATTTTGTCTTCAGGCGGCACCGACAACATTTCGCGAAATGCTAGAAGGGCAATTGAAAGCGCCGAAATTGAAATAAAAACGGCCGAGAATGAGAGCACACGCCTTGATGATAACGGCGTGAATATTACAGAGCAAAGCGTTGAGCTTGCAAGAAACGCGTATCAAATACAATACGTTATGAACGCTATATCGCAAGACTTTGGCATTTTACGCACGGCTATTACAGGGCAGTAATTTCACATATACATAAATTGACGGAGGTTATTATGGCTTTTTTAAACTCTATGAGCGTAGTTGGCTCAGGGCTGACAGCACAGCAACAGCGCCTTGATGTTATAAGCGAAAACATCACAAACATAAACACAACAAGAACGGAAGACGGCGGCGCATATGTGCGCAAAATTACTGTTTTAGAGTCGGAAGAGAATTCTTTTTCGTCTGCTTTACAGCGTGCCTCGCAAAGTAGCACTGCGCAAACGCAGGGCGGCGTTAAAGTGGCTGAAATTATTGAGGACTCTGCCGACATGAAACTTATGTATGACCCAACACACCCCGACGCAAACGAGGCAGGCTATGTTGAATTGCCGAATGTCGATTTAATTAAAGAAACGGCAGACGCAATGGCGGCAAGCCAAGCTTTTTCGGCTAACGCAACAGCTTTCAGCGTTCTAAAGCAGGTTACACAGGCAGGGCTTCAAATAGGAAGATAAGACATTAACAATAAAATTAATGGGGAGAAAGAATAATGGAATTTGCACCAATAGAAAAAATTAATTCTCTTTTTACCGAAAACGACAACACAAATAATAGTGTGCAAAACGGTGTTACCGACAATATGTTTGCAAGCATTTTTGAGTCTGCAATCGATAATGTTATAGAAACAGATGCCGTTAAAAACGATTTGGAATATAAGCTTGCAACAGGGCAATTAGATAACCCTGCAGAGCTTACAATTGCTGCGACAGAGGCGTCAATTTCGGTTAGCCTTTTAGTACAGCTTAGAAACAAGGCTCTTGACTCGTATTCTGAATTAATGCGCATGGGCATGTAGTAAAGCAATTAAATATATTATCGGTGGCTTAGTGAATGCAGTAAAGTTTGTATTGCGTTTGTGAAATGTGGTTAGTTAAGTTGTTGAATTATAATAAATGGCTTAGCTAAAGCTGCTTCGGAGGTAAAACAGTGCAAGAACAGCTTAAAAATTTTTGGAACAAAGCGAAAAAAGCATGGCAAAATACATCTAAGGCTGTTAAAAAATGGCTTGTTATAGGGCTTATTGGTGCCCTTGTAGTTGCGGCGGTTATTTTGGTTATTAACCTGCTAGCACCTTACGAGACGCTTTTTACAGGCCTTAGTCAAACAGACATGACAAATGTTGTTACATATTTAAACGACAACGGTGTTACAGATTATAGAATAGATGGCAACGACACAGTGCTTGTAAGAAGCAATGAAGTTGCTCAATTAAAAGCCGATTTGCTGATGCAAGGTTACCCTGCGTCAGGCTTCGGCTATTCGACGTATCTCGACAATGTTAGTGCGTTGACGACAGAGTCTGAGCGAAATACACTGAAACTTTACGGCTTGCAAGACGAAATGGAAGCTGTAATTCGCTGTTTTGATTTTGTTGAGGATGCTCAAGTTATAATAAACCCGGGCGAGGATAACACATATGTTCTTGACAGCAGCAATGTAATTGAGGCAAGCGCTTCTGTAATGGTTACAATGTCGGGTGGCCAATCTCTTAGCCAGGCGCAAGTTGAGGCTATAAGCAACCTTGTAAGCCGCGCGGTGCAAGGCTTACACATAGACAATATAAGCATAACAGACACTTCGGGCAACAGCTATTCAACAAGTGAAAACGGCATAACAGGCACACAAGACGCCGCAACACTTAAGCTTGAACTTGAGCGTGAAGTAAATAATACGCTTAGAAGCAACATATTATTTGTATTAGAGCCGCTTTTCGGTGCAGATAACATACGCATAAGCGTAAACAGCACAGTTGATGTTGAGCGCAGTGTTACAGAGAGCGTAAACTATACACTTGAAGACTGGGCGCAAGACGGCTCTACCGGCGGCGAGAACATTATAGGTAGCAGAGTTTACGACCAAGAAATATTAAGGGCCCCCGATGAAACAGAAGGCGGAGCCGCAGGAACAACAACAAACGCAGACATTAATACTTATGTGGAAGAAGCCGCGACAGACGAAAATTTAGAGCACCTTATTAATTACGGTGAGGACGATTACCTTGTAGACACACAGAGCACACAGTCTGAAAGCCTAGGTGGCACAGTTTCAGACGTAATGGTGTCTATTACCTTAAATTCAAACGCGACAGGCGGCATGAACGAGATAGAGCTTTATGACCTTGTAGCACGTGCCGCCGGCATTGATGCAGAGGTGCAACAAGATAAAATTGACATTATGATTGCGCCGTTCTACGATGATGGAACGTCGGCAATATCTGCTGTGACACAGTTGCCGGATTATATTATTTACATACTTATAGGCCTTGGTGCATTTGTTATATTATTAATAATATTAATGATAATACTAAGTGCAAAACGCCGCAAAAAACGCAAAAAACAAGAGGCAGAGGAAAAAGCGCTTGAGGCACAAAGAGTTGCCGAGGCACAGGCACTTGGTATAAGCCCTGCAGCAGTTGCAGCGGGAATTTCATCTTCAGAGATAACCGACCAAATTGTGGATATAATGGATATACGCTCAGACAGGAGCGTGGAACTTAGAAAAACAGTGCGCAATTTTGCGCAACAAAACCCCGAAATTGCCGCACAAATGGTTAAAAACTGGCTGAAGGAAGGGGAGGAATCTAATGGCTGAAAAAGCGAAAAAAGGCAAAAAAGCTGAAGAAAGCGCTGCTGATATACCTACTTTAGAAGCAGATGCAATAAAAGCCGCACCTCCTACATTACTTGATGTGCCGCAAATGAGCTTGAACAAAAAGCAAAAAGCGGCTGCTGTTATAGTGTCGCTTGGCACAGAAAAAGCGTCTTCAATATATCAGCACCTCGGCGCAGACGACCTTGAAAACTTAACAATAGAAGTTGCAAAGCTCGGGTTTATAGATTCAGCTACAACAGAGAGCGTTTTGAACGAGTTTTACCAAATGTGCCTTACAAATAAGGCTGTTACAGAGGGCGGTTACGACTACGCAAGAAGCGTTTTGGAAAATGCGTTCGGCGCACAAGCGGCAGAGAGCTTGCTTGAAAAAGTAACAAACGCCCTTATGAGCAAAGACTTTGATTTCCTCACAAAAGTTGATGAAAAATCACTGTTTTCTGCTTTGCAACATGAAAGGCCGCAAACTATTGCACTAATACTTTCGTATGCACCATCGGGCAAGGCTGCTTCTGTTATTGAACAGCTTGAAGCGAAAAAGCAAGTTAAAGTTATTGAGTCAATAGCGAACATGGAAAGTGCATCGCCAACTGCAATTAAAATAATAGAAAACGAACTTGAAAAGAATTTCAGCGCACTTGTTCGTACAGGAGAAGTCGATTTGGGCGGCGTAGATTATGTAGCGGATATTATGAACAACCTAGACAGGGCGAGCGAGAAGAGCATTTTCGACCACCTTGGAAAAACAAACGAAACACTTGCAGAAGAAATTCGCAAGAGAATGTTTACATTCGAAGACATTGTTACAATGGACGACAGAAGTGTACAGCGCTTTGTACGCGATTGCGACCCGAAAGATCTTGTGCTTGCGCTTAAAGGCAGTGGCAATGAAGTTGCAAACAAAATCTTTGCAAACATGTCTACACGTATGGCTCAAAGCATTAAAGACGATCTCGAGGTTACAACTAACGTACGTATGCGCGATGCAGAAGAAGCACAACAACGCGTTGTTGGCATAATTAGAAGCCTGGAAGAGCGCAACGAGCTGATTATCCTCAAGGGAGGAAAGGAAGATATAATTGCCTAATATATTTAAAAACATTTTAGGTTCCACAGCTGAAAGTTACACATTTCTTGACGTTGAAGACATTGACGTGGGCGCTTTAGCGCAGGCGGAAGAAGACGAAGAAAATGAATTTATTGACGGCGAATTTGACGAAGCGGAAAGCGAAATTGACGCTGAGAATGAATTTGGCGAAGAAGGTGACTTTGAAGCTGACGGTGAGAGCGGCGAAGAGTTTAAAAATGTATCGAAGTTTGAGGGCAAAAACAAGCCGTTTACATTGGAACTTGCCAAAATTGAAGCCGACGAAATTGTAGAGGACGCAAGACAACGTGCCGACGCAATTGTTAGTGAGGCGGCAACAGGCGCAAAGCTACTTCGTTTTAGCGCAGAGAGCGAGATAAAAAAAGCGCGAAAAGAAGCGTATGACGAAGGCTATGCCGAGGGGCTTGTTGAGGCAAGGGTGAAAGTGGCGGCCAAAATGGAAGCACAAGTTAACGAGTTTCTTATTAGTGCCGTGCGCGAAAAAGACGAGCTTTTGAAAAAATCTCAAGAGGAAATGTGCGAGCTTGCACTTGCAATTGCCGAAAAAATAATACAGATAAGCTTAAAAAGCAGTGCAGAAGTTGTGGCACGAATGATTCAAGTATCAATAGAAAAACTAAAACGGCGCGAGTGGGTGCGCATTTATGTGTGCGACACTGACGCACAGGGTATAATTGAGAGCACACCGGAGCTTACAGCCGCACTTGCAGGCCTTAGCGACAATGTGAAAATTGTACCACTTACAGACAGCGAAGAGGGCACGTGTATTATAGAAATGCCCGACGAAATTATTGACGCCAGCGTAAAAACGCAAATGCAAAATATTAGGGAAACAATTAGAACGTAAGTTTAGAGACTAGAG
>CAYJHA010000011.1:19187-23386 GCA_964369785.1 uncultured Bacteroides sp. | reverse complement strand
CTAATCTCTAACCATCTATTAATCTAATCTCTAAAAGGGGGGGTTATTCCGTTTGATTAATAATATGATAAAAAATGTGAATAACTGCCAAACTATAAGCTACATAGGCAAAATTGAAAACCTTGTGGGTATGTCAATAGAAGCCTCGGGAGGCAGGGGCGCAAAGGGTGACATTTGCCATATATTTAACAGGCAAACAGGCGGCGAAGTTATGGCGGAAGTTGTGGGCTTTAAAAGCGAGAAAATGCTTTTAATGCCGTACACCGGCATGGAGGGCATACAGCCCGGGAACTTTGTGCGAAACACAAACCGCAGGCTAAGCTTGAAAATGGGCTCTTTTCTAAAAGGCAGGGTTATAAACGCACTGGGGGAGCCGATTGACGGCAAAGGAGACTTTGAGGGCGGTGTGCCGTTTTGCGTTGAGCAAAACAACTACATTAACCCAATGTCGCGCCCGCCAATACGTGAAAAAATGCAATTCGGCATTAAAGCAATTGACGGAATGCTCACAATAGGCAAAGGGCAGCGTATCGGAATTTTTTCAGGCTCGGGCGTTGGTAAAAGTACGCTAATGGGCATGATAGCAAAAAACGTTAAAGCAGACATAAACGTTATAGCACTTGTGGGCGAGCGTGGCCGTGAGGTTATGGAGTTTATAGAAAAAGATTTAGGCCCCGAGGGCATGAGCAGAAGCGTGCTTGTTGTTGCAACGTCTGACCAGCCGGCAATGCTTAGAAAGCAGTGCCCGTCTGTTGCAACGGGAATAGCTGAATTTTTCAGAGACCAAGGGCTGGACGTTTTGCTTATGATGGACTCGCTAACACGTTTTGCAATGGCACAAAGGGAAATAGGCCTAGCGGTGGGAGAGCCACCCGTTGCAAGGGGTTATACGCCGTCAATTTATTCGGAACTGCCAAAACTGCTTGAACGCTCCGGCAATTTTGAGCGTGGCTCTATAACAGGCGTTTATACGGTGCTTGTAGAGGGCGATGACACAAACGAGCCTATATCTGACACAGTGAGGGGTATACTTGACGGGCATATAGTATTATCGCGAAAACTTGCCGCGGCAAACCACTTTCCGGCAATTGATGTTAGCTCAAGCGTTTCGCGCTTGATGATAGATATTGTGAATGATGAGCACACTCAGCTTTCGGCTAAAATGCGCGACATTTTAAGCACATATGAGAAAAATGCCGACCTTGTTACAATAGGCGCGTATAAAGCAGGCTCGAACCCTCAGCTAGATTATGCACTGGGCAAACTGGATGCCATTAACAGCTTTTTGAAACAGGGAATAAACGAGAGCTTTTCATATGAGGACGACATTAAAAAAATAAAGCAGATTTTAATGTGAAAAAACGAAAGGAAATGCGAGCGATATGAAAAAGTTTAAATTTAGCCTTGAAACAGTGCTTGATTTTAACACTCAATTGCTCGACAACAAAAAAAGCGAGTATGCACAGGCGCTTCAACTTGTTGCCAAACAGCAAAAAAAGCTGAAAGATACTATTGACAGCTATAACGATTTAAACAAAAGGTTTAGGCAAGCAGAGATAGAGGGCATGACAATTGCAGAGGCGATGGGCTATGAATCGGGCCTTAGGGTGCTTGAATATAAAATAAAGCAAGAGCAAAAACAGCTTGAAGTTTTGGAAGAACAAGCAGAAATTAAAAGGGAAGAACTTGTAGAGTCTCGGAAAGAGACAATGAAACTTGAAAAATTAAAAGAAAAGAATTTTGAAGATTACAAAAAGCAAGAGATAAAAACCCAAGAACTGCTAATAGACGAGCTTGTGTCGTTAAGCGGTGTAGTTGAAAAAAACAAGAATTTTTAGGTTTAAGTTGGTATATCCTGCATATGCAGTATATATAAATGCCATTCACATGGCTAACTATTAAATAAAAGGAGGTGAAAATGATTAACACTACACAGACAATGCTTGACATGATTTTTAATGCGGCGCAAAATTATTCGCAAAACAGCCTCAATTTTGATTCTTCAAACTCAAGCTTTGACAGTGACAGCACATTTAAAGATATGTTGACACAAAAAAGCGACAGTACTTTTGAGGCGAAAGACACAACAACAAGCGACGCAAGTGCACAAAAGGCGAGCGATAGCAATGACACTTCAGCACAAACAGTGGACAGGGATACAGCACAGAAAGAACCCACACAGCAAAGTGGCACTGACGAGCAAAGCCAGGAATTACAACTTGCATTAAGCGGTGCAAATATACAGATGATTGATTTATCTGCATACATGGGCACAAACGCAAGCGAGATTTCGGCAAATAGCTTTGGTATTAACGCTCTGCAAACAAGTTCAATGCAAAATTTAGTTCAGCAAAATATGCAAGGCGAAAGCGCACAAACAGCGCAAGACGGCACTGCACAAAACGCTACGCAGACACAGCAAGCTGTTACAGCACCGGAGCAAAACGCCGAGGGGCAAGGGGCAGGTGCAAATGCACAGGGCACGAACACCCAAACTGCAAGCACAGACGTGTTTACACAAAGCGGCAATGAAACTTTGACGCAAACTGACGACACAGAAGCCGGCGGCGAAGCACAAACAGCACTGTTTGCAAAAACAGAGGCAATGCCCGTTAAAGTGGGGCAAACTGTAACGCAACAAGCAACACCACAGCAAACGGCAAGCCCTGAAAGCGCACTTGCAAATGCAATTGTAACGGCAGAGTCTAACGGGCTGGACAGTGTGACAATTAAGCTAACACCCGAGAATTTGGGCAACTTAGTAATTGACATACAGCGCTCACCCACAGGCGAACTTAGCATTATACTTCGCCCTGAAACAGAAGCGGCGGCTAAGCTTTTAAGCGAACATTCGTCGAATTTAGGCAACTTGCTAAGCACAAACGGAAACGAGGCAAAAGTTCAAGTGCAGCAAGCACCCGATACCGACAAGATGTGGCAAGACTCAAACAATAACGCAGGCGACGGCCAAAGCAGCAACAAACAACAGCAAGAGAAGAACAAGCAAGATGAAACAGACGATTTTATGAATAGGCTTCGGCTAGGGCTTGTTGTTCAAGATTATCAATCGGCATAAAACGGCATTTATACTTTAGAAAGGAGAGATAAACATGAGCGATTTATCAATACAGTCTTCATTTGATTTGTTTAACGATTACACTAGCACAAACAGTTCAACGTCGGCTCTTGACAGTTCTTTTTGGGACTATATAGAGGATAACGACATAAGCGTTAACCAAACGGGCGAAGCTGATGAGCTTCAATTCGAAGACTATATGAACCTTATGGTTATGCAACTTCAAAGCCAAACAATCGACAGCACAATGGACTCTTCTGCTATGTTAAACCAGCTTGTTCAAATGTCCAGTGTTCAAATGATGAGTGCACTTGTAGATAGCGTTGACGCACTAACACAGGCAAGTACGCTTACATATGCGGCATCACTTGTGGGCAAAACGGTTACAGTTGGTGCTTTTGACGCAGAGGGCAACATGGAGGAAATTGTTGGCACTGTTACGGGCACAGGCACATACCAAAACACACCCGTTATATTTGTAGACGATGAAATGTACGCATTAAGCGATATTATGGCAGTTGGCACTTTGCCACCGGTACCTGAAACAGAGACACCTGACGGCGATACAAGCACAGGCGACGGTGAGGGCACAGGCGAGGGCGAGACTCAGGAGCCGTAATTGAAACAGGCTTTTAAAACACTGATATAAACAGTGAAAAGCCATTTACAGGTAAGAAGTACATAACAGTAAGGGGGCATTTGTAATGGTAGACATTACAAAAACAGCTATTTTAAACAAAGCTTTGTCTGTTAACGGCCCCACACAAACTTCGCAGTTAAACAGCCAAACAAGCTTAAATGCAAATGGCGTTAACACAAAAAGTTTTGGCGATATACTAAAGCAAGAGCTGCAAACAGCTGAAAGTTCGGGCAAAATAGCTTTTTCAAAACACGCAATGGCTAGGGCAGAGGAGCGCGGAATTAACGTAGATGAAACACTGCTCACACGCCTTCAAGTTTCAGTTCAAAAAGCCGACGCAAAAGGTGCTACTAACATTTTGGCACTGGACGCAGGGCGAGCATTTATCATTAACGTGCCGAACAACAAAGTTATAACAACAATGAGCGGTGCAGAGATGAAAGAAAATATTTTTACAAACATTGACGGCGCAGTAATTTTATA
>CAYJHA010000011.1:0-19087 GCA_964369785.1 uncultured Bacteroides sp. | reverse complement strand
TGCTTTAAAGCATGTGCGAATGATGTGCTTTAATATTATAATTGACGTTTATTAATTGTTTTTGCACATATTTTTTTGCGAAACACGAAAGACAAGATTTTGCGCAAATAATTAAAAAAGCGTTATTAAAATTTACGGCGTTTGATGTTTGAAAACAACATCAAAGGAGAAACATTATGGCATTAGCAGGTTCTATGAGCGCAGGCATAGCGGGCCTTAAAACCCATATGACAGCTCTAAACGTAGTTGGTAACAACGTTGCCAACGTTAATACTTACGGCTATAAAGCAGGCCGTGTAACATTTGCAGAGAGCGTTTACAGCACACAACAAGCAGCCGCAGACGGCACAGAGCTTGTTGGCGGTACAAACGCAATTCAAACAGGCTACGGTTGTAGCATAGGCACTGTTGACCTTGATATGTCAACACAAGGCCTAGAGGCAACAGGCAGGGCACTTGACCTTATGATTCAAGGCGACGGCTTTTTCCTTTTAGGCGACAAAGCAGGCGTTGCACTTGATGCACTTGAAACGCTCGATTTATCTAGGGTTGGCAACCTTGAGTTTGACGCAGACGGCTACCTTGTAGACGGCGGCGGTAACATTGTTTACGGCTTTGTTGCGGCGAATACAAATGCGGCAGGTACAGATTTTGAGGCGACAGCAGGTACAAATGGTGTTAACATAAGCACACAGCTTGTACCAATTAGGCTTCCGCTTGAGGCAGACGGTACATATCCTACAGGTGTAGCTGCAGGCGAGGCAGTTTACCCGGGTGTTGATGGAACAGCAGGCACGAACGTTGCGGCAACAACTGCACTTGACGCAATTGAAACAGAGAGCGTAAGCATTGACCAAACAGGTAAAATAACATGCGTTAACAGGGCAACAGGCGAGCCTGTACTTATAGGCTACATTGCACTTGGCTTTGTTACAAACCCGGCGGCGCTTACACACACAGAGGGCCCGTATTACAAAGCACTTGGCAACACAGGCGGCATTTCACTTGCAGTTCCCGGTGCAGGTGTTACAGGTGGGCTTAACAACTCAGGAACGACAGGCGAGCAGCTTGACTTAACAGGCACAACACTAATGCCCAGCTTCTTAGAGCAATCGGGCACAGACCTTGCAACAGAGTTTGCAAACATGATTATTTACCAACGCGGATACCAAGCAAACACACGTATCGTTTCAGTTACAGACTCTATGCTTGAAGAGCTTGTAAATATTAAGCGATAGTATAAAATTTAAAATGTAGGGGCGAGCTTTGGCAGCCACCATGGGTGTTATACCAAGCCTTGCGGGCGGCGAAACGCCGCCCCTACACAAAATGCTCTACGTTATCAAACCTTAAATTGTTGGAATTATAGCAAAATGCCACCCCACAACAACATTTGCACCCTCAAAAAACAAGAATGGAGAACATCGATGATTTCACTTACAAAAATGAACGGCGAAGAATTCCTTTTAAACCACGAGCAAATTGAGTGTATTGAGCTTATACCTGACTGTAAAGTGGTTATGATGAACCACAGCTACTACCTTGTGCGCGACAAGGCAAACGACATTATTAATAAAATTCAAAATTATAACGCAAAAGTAATGGACATAAGAAGAGAATTAACAATAAAAGATAACAGATAAAAAGCATACATTTTACGCAAAATATGATATAATAGTGATGAAAATAAAATTTATTGGGATTGCACTCTCGTATTAAGGAGTAAGAAGAATGAACATAGTATATCTAATAGGTATGATTTTAACGATAGCTTTCGTGCTGTTCGGCATAATGGTTGACATGTCGGCAGGCTTTGCGTTTTTGCCCGACAGGCTTGGGAACTTTTTTGACGCATCCAGCGTTCTGATAGTTATTGGTGGCACGTTCGGCGTTATTATTGCATGTTACCCAAAAACAATAAAGGCGCTAATAAAACACTTTGCGATTATGTTCAAATCGAACAGCCACGACCCCAATGAATATGTAGATAAATTGATAGATTTAGCGCAAATTGCACGTAAAAACGGTCTGCTTGCACTAGAGGAAAAGGCAAATGCTGAAACAGACTCGTTTTTTAAACAGGCAATAGGCCTTATAGTAGACGCTAACGACCCTGCACGTGTTAGAAACGTGCTTGAAAATGACATGGAACAAGCAAGCGAACGCCACCACAGGGTTATTGCTATGTACGAAAAAGGCTCGGCAACAGCGCCTGCACTTGGCATGGTAGGTACACTAATCGGCCTTATAAACATGCTTAGCAACCTAGACGGCGGTGATATGTCATCGCTTGGCCCTAATATGTCAACTGCTATGATTACAACACTTTACGGCTCGCTTTTAGCGCACGTTTTCTTTACGCCAATTGCAACAAACCTAAAGGCAAGAGACGAAGAAGAGTACTTATGCCGCCAGATAATTATAGAGGGCATTATGGCTATTCAAGCAGGTGAAAACCCGAAATTCTTGCGTGAATTCTTACTTGTGTTTATGAACCAAAAACTTCGTGAACAAGGGCAAGACGGCGGCAAGGGCAAAAAAGGCAAAAAAGGCGGCGGAGATGCGGCCGAATAATAAGCGAATACTCATACATACAAAAATATAAACTTGTTTTTGCGGCGTAATACATTTATAATAGATATATGGTGTTAAAAAATGCTTGCATAGCAAAAAACGGTTTAACCTCATATCTGCAAGGAGAATTTGCGAATGAAGAAAAAAAGAGATTCAGGCGGTGGCGGCGGCGCTAACTGGATGGACACCTACGGCGACATGGTTACGCTTTTAATGTGTTTTTTCATATTACTTTATTCTATGTCATCGGTAGACCAAGAAAAATATGCGGCCCTAGCAGAATCGTTTAACCCGGACGCAACAGAGAGCTTTTTTGGCGATGAACCGCAAGAGCCTGAAGATATTACTGAAACTTCCGAAGGTGAGCCCACAGTTGAACAAGCAGCACAAGACATGGAGCAACTTTACGAAGACCTGGTTGACTTTTTCATAGACGAGGACATGGGAAGTAACGTTAGTATAAGCAAGGGTAGCGGTTACGTGTTCATTTCTTTCCACGACGCACTGTTTTTTGCAGGTAACAGCTACACCATAAGTGCACAGGGTATGGATATACTCGATAGAGTAGGTGCAACGATTGGCGAAGTTAGCAGTTCTGTAAATGTTATAGAGGTTTTGGGCCACACTGCCCGTGCCGACTCAGACGCTAACATAGTAAGTACCGACAGATTTCTTGCCTCCAACAGGGCAACTGCCGTTACTGTTTATTTGCAACACTTAGGTTTTGTAGAGCCGTCACGGCTTGTTAGCATAGGCTACGGCGAATGGCGCCCAATGGGCGATAACAGCATAGCTGAAGAGCAGGCAACAAATAGGCGTGTTGAGCTTGTTGTTAGCGGCTTTACAGAGGACAGTATAAATAAAGACGATATTGACGTTTATTACAACATGTTAACTGAGGCAACACCTGCCGACGAAGTAGACTTGAGCGCACCTTCGCAAAGTGAAGAAGCACCGCAAGAAGAAAGTGCAAGTGAAGCTGAAAGTACCGACGACACAGCAGAAGCCGAGAGTGAAGCGGAAGCTGAGAGTGAACCAGAGGCTGAGACTGAAAGCGAAAGCGAAGAGACCGACAGCGAGTAAGCTGATGACAAATAAGCAAACTTAAATGAAACAAAGGCACAAGAGTGGTAAGATGATAAGTATAATTGATTTGTGTGAAAAAGGAGAGGTGAGGCGTATATGGCGGAAGTATTATCTCAAAGTCAAATTGATGCATTGTTGAATGCCGCCAACAAAAAAGAAGAAGAACCGGCGCCAAGCCCAGTACAAGCTAATTCGTCAGTAGCTGAAATGAAAGAGCAAATTCAAGAGCAGAAGTATAGAAAGTATGACTTTTACAGCCCAAGAAAGTTTACAAAAGACAGGCTAAGAATTATAAGCAGTGTTTTTGAAAATTATTCGAGAATTATAAATTCACGTATAAACGGCATACTTCACACTTCATGCGAAATAACGGTGGAAACTGTGGAAGAACAGCGTTATTATGAATTTTCAAATGCCATTAACGAAAACGACGTGTTGACACTTGTGGAGACAAAACCCGAGAACTCAAAAGAACCGGAGGACTCGCCGATTATTTTCCACTTCTCAACATCGCTTATGCTCAGCATGATGGATAGGCTTATGGGTGGCATGGGCGACGAGGACACTTCTTTATCTAACGGCTATATTTTTACAGACTTAGAGCTTAAATTGTACGAGAGCATAGTGCAGAGCTTTATAAATGTTCTGGGCGTAAGCTGGGAAAATTACATGAATATTGATTTCAACTTCCAAAAGGTTGAAACAAACCCAACACTTGTTCAAATAATAGGCCTTGACGAAACTATTGTAATTGTAGGCCTTGATGTTAAGTTTGAGAATTGTTCGGGGCACGTAAACATATGCTTGCCGGGTATGATGCTTACAAACATATTTACGTTTATTGCGGCAAACAGTAAATCGGGTAAGGGCCATGGCGGCGACAACGCAGATGAAATTATGGATATGATTAAAGTGTCTGACCTTGAAATTGTAGCAGAGCTTTCTAGAACTGAGATACAGCTGTCAGACCTGAACACGCTTCACGTAGGCGATGTTATAGATTTAAGCCAGATGGTAGACTCGCCTGTTAACCTATATATAGGTAACAAAACGTGGTTTAGCGGTATGCTGGGAACTCAGAATAAAAACATAGCAATAAAAATTTCAGAGACACACCATAATTATACAGAAGAAAGCGAGGAGGGATAAAGTATATGGAGTATAGAATTTACGACCCTATCGAACTGGACGCAATAGGCGAAGTGATGAATATAAGTTTAGGCTCTTCGGCAACGGCTGTTTCCAATATGCTCAATCACCGTATAGATATAACAACTCCGACAGTTTCGGCTTTGCCGGCACACGAATTTAACCCGGGGGACTTAAATCCGTCTGTTGCTGTTGAAATTAAATATGTATCGGGGTTGCAAGGCAGCAACATAATGATGCTGAAAAAAGAAGATGTTAGGGTAATTGTTAACATCTTAATGGGTGCGGAAACACCGGAAGAGGAATTTGAACTTAACGATTTCAGCCTAAGCGCCGTTTGCGAAGTTATGAACCAAATGATGGGTGCGGCAAGTACAGCACTTTCAGACTTTTTGAGCAAGCCCGTAAATATTTCAACACCGGAACCATTTTTAATGGACGACCCCGAAAAGTTTAAAGAAACATACCTTGAAAATTTATCGGGAACTATTGTTGTTGTTAAATTTATGCTAAGCATAGAGGGCATGTTGCAAAGTGAGTTTGTTAACATAATACCCGTAGACCTTGTTGATGATTTGCTCCGTGGCTTTGGCTTTGATGTCGTGCAAAAGTTTGAAAACGAGAGCGGCGAAGTGAGAACAGTGGAAGAAAAAGCAGAGCCGCAAGCAGAAGAAGCACCGCAAGATGAGCCGGAGTTTGCTGACGAGCCACCTGCACCTGCAGCGGCTGTACAAGAACAGCCAACTGCACCACCGCAACAGCAACCTGCACCGCCACCTGTACCGCAAGCACCACAAGGGCAAATGGCACCGCCACCGGTAGAACCACAGGCGCAAATGCCACCACAGCCCATGTACACAGATATACCACAGCAGCCTATGTATGGTATGCCACCGGGCCAACCTATGTACGGTATGCCACCACAAGGAATGTATGGCGCAATGCCACAAGGACAAGTTATGTATAATGCAGACCCAAAAGTTATAAACGCGTCACCGGCGGAACTTCCAATGCTTGCGCCTTCAGATGTTTTACCGCAAGAGCAAGCGCAAAACCTCGATTTAATTCTTTCGGTGCCGCTTGAAGTATCAGTTGAAATAGGGCGCACACGCAGAAAAGTTGAAGAGATTTTGACATTCTCTAAGGGCTCGCTTGTTGTATTAGACAAGCTTGCAGGCGACCAGGTTGACTTGTTTGTTAACGGGCTTTGCATAGCAAGGGGCGACGTTGTTGTTATAAACGATAACTTCGGCGTTAGAATAACTGAAGTTCTAAAGCAAAACCAAATTTTAGAGGCAGCTACTAAAAAGTAAGTTATTACTTTATAAGACATAATAATTAATTAAAACTATTAAGAAAAGGATGAAATGACAATGGCTAAAATTTTAATTGTAGATGACGCAGCTTTTATGAGAAAAGTTATACACGACACACTGGAGAGAAACGGATTTACAGATTTGCACGAGGCTACAAACGGCCAAGAAGCAGTTGACAAATATTTCGAGCTTAAACCCGACCTTGTACTTCTTGACATTACAATGCCAATAATGGACGGCCTTGAAGCTTTGAAAGTTATTAGAGGCAAAGACACAAGTGCAAACGTTGTTATGTGCAGCGCTATGGGCCAAGAGGCAATGGTTGTTGAAGCAGTGCAACAAGGCATTAAAGACTTTGTTGTGAAACCTTTTAAAGAAGACCGCTTAATGAAAACTGTTACATCAATACTAGGCACACCGTAATTTATTATGTGGGAAAGTTTATTCAGCCTAGTTAGTACATTATTAATAATAGTTGCTGTTTTAGCACTGGCTTACTTGTTCACAAAACACGTGGCAGGCAGGCTTTATACAGGTGGCGCAAATAGCTTTAGAAGCAAGCGTATGCAAGTGCTGGAGCAACTTAGCCTGGGCAAAGACCAAAAGCTTGTAATTGCAAAAATGGGCGACGACTTGTACTTTTTAGGCATTACGCAAAGCGGTGTTAGCTGTATTGAAAAAATACCGCAGGAAACGGCGCAAAAATGGGCAGACGAAGATGAGCAAAAGCTCGACAAGCAACCTGAGGTGAATTTTAGCGATATTTTGCGAAAGGCCACCGAAAAATTTAACGGTAAGGGGGGCCAAAGCTAAGTGGACAGTTTAATAAATGTAAACGGCGAAAATATTGAGACACTGCAAATACTGTTTATAACAACACTGCTTACAATGGCGCCCTCGCTTATTGTAATGATGACCTCGTTTACGCGGTACATAATTTCATTTTCGTTTTTGCGCACGGCAATGGGGCTTCAAACTAACCCGCCCAACATGGTTTTAACAGGCATGGCGCTGTTTTTAACACTTTTCACAATGGCGCCCGTTTTAAGCGAAATTCAAACAAACAGTTATGAGCCGTATACAGAGGGCACAATGAACCAGGAAGAGTTTATTGAAACAGCGCAAGTGCCACTTAAAGAGTTCATGCTGCGCCAAACAGAGCCGGCCTCGCTTGAAATGTTTTGCGATTTGTCGGGCACACAGTACCCTACAACAGAGGCAGAGGCTATTGACTTGCCGCTAACAACAGTTGTTCCCTCGTTTATGGCAAGTGAGCTAAAACGTTCCTTTGAAATAGGTTTTTACCTTTATATTCCGTTTTTACTTATAGACGTAATTGTTGCGTCCACGCTCATGTCAATGGGTATGATTATGCTACCGCCTGTAATGATTTCTATGCCGTTTAAGCTATTACTTTTCATTTCACTTGACGGCTGGCAACTTCTGTTCTCAACACTGGTGCAAGGTTTTAACTAAAATTTTTAGCTGTTATTTTATAATTAGCGTTTATAATTTTACGTTTTAACTTATGTATTATTGGGGGTTTAAATATGGAAGTTTCCGAAGTATTGCGCGAGGGGCTTGGCGTAGTTTTAAGAATAGCGGGCCCGCTTTTGGTGCTTAGCATGATAGTGGGCATTATAGTTGCTATATTTCAAGCTGTTACGCAGATACATGAACAGTCGCTTGCATTTATTTTAAAAGCTTTAACAGTTGTAGGTGCGCTTGTTATTGGAGGCGGCTGGATGATGCAGCTTCTCATCGACTTTTGCCTTAGCGTATTCGCTTTGATGTAAAGGCGGTAGACAATGGACTTTACACAACTGTATCTGTTTGAGTTAATTTTAATGCGAATGACCGGGTTTGTTGAATTTAGCCCGTTTTTTGGCAGAACTAATGTGCCCGTTACGGTTAGGGCAGGCTTCTCGCTTGTGCTGTCGGTTTTTGTGTTTTCGGCAATTCCGGCAACTGTGCCGGCAGAGCCGCGAAATATATTAGAGTTTACCGTAATTATGCTTATAGAGCTTTGCGTTGGGCTTACACTGGGGCTTATAACGCGCCTTTATGTAGCGGTAATTCAGCTGGGTGGCCACATTATAGACACGCAAATGGGCTTCACAATGGCGCAAGTATACGACCCTAGCTCTATGTCGCAAATGTCGGTAACGGCATCTATGCTAAACATATTGTTTGTTATGGTGTTTTTTGCACAAAACGGGCACTATACATTAACAAGAATTATGCTCACATCAAGCGATATTTTGCCGTATGGTACGGCTACATTTGCGCCAATAGTTTCAGAGCATATTGTGCAAATATTTTTATCGTACACCATTTTAAGCGTAAAACTGGCACTGCCTATTATGGCGGCAGAGCTTTTAGGCGTAATTGGAATGGGTATACTAATGAAGGCAATTCCGCAAATTAATGCGTTTGTAATAAATATAGATTTAAAAGTTTTAATGGGTCTGGCAATGATGTTTGTGTTTATTATACCAATAAGCGAATTTATTGTTAGCATTGAAGTAGAAATGATGCACGAAATACAAAACATGCTGGCAATTCTTTCAGGGTAGCCGCCCATGTTAAAAAAAACAAGTTTTGGTTGTTTTAAGTAGTGAACAACAAAAAGTAGCAAAAGCACGGAGGTGGCGAAATGCAAGACCCTAGCAAAACCGAAAAAGCCACCGGTAAGCGGCGAAGAGACGAGCGAAAAAAAGGCAATGTGTTCATGAGCAAAGACGCAACGTCCATAGCTGTATTAATTTCAGGCGCTGTAATGCTATATTTAACAGGTGCCGCAATTGTAACGCATATATACGATTTTTTTACGTATACAATGGCAAAAACGGTTGAAGTGGGCCTTGGCGGCGCAACAGAGAGCTTTCGTGAGCTTTTCACACAGTTTTTAATGTCGTACGTGCTTGCTATTGCACCTTTGTTTCTTGTTTGTGCATTTGTGGGCGTTGGCGTAACATTGTACCAAACAAAAATGCTTGTAGCTTTTGATTCAATAAAGCCGAAACTAAGCAAGCTTAACCCAATAAGCGGTTTTAAAAATTTATTTTCTATGAAAAGCTTAATGGAAGCTGTAAAGGGCATATTAAAAATAAGTTTATTGCTTTATCTCATTTACGACTATTTGCTTTCTATATACGAAAATTTTGACAGTTTTTTATTTACAGATGTGCTTAGCTCGCTTGATTATATTATAAGCTGTGTTTTTGCGCTGATAGTGCGAATTTGCATAGCGTATGCAGTGCTTGCGGCTATTGATGTTATATATCAGAAATGGTCGTACGAAAATGGCATAAAAATGTCAAAGCAAGAAGTGAAAGACGAACACAAGCAACTAGAGGGCGACCCAAAAGTTAAAGCTAAAATTAAACAAAAACAGCGCCAAATGGCGCTTTCACGCATGATGCAACAGGTGCCAAAGGCAGACGTTATAATTAAAAACCCAACGCACTATGCCGTTGCACTGCGATATAAACCCGACAAAGACAACGCGCCGATAATTCTTGCAATGGGCATGGACGAAATAGCACAGCGCATTATACGAATTGCAGGCGAAAATAACATTGAAGTTGTTGAAAACAGGCCACTTGCAAGGGCGCTATATGCGGCAGGAGTGCTTTACAGGGAAATACCGCAAGACTTGTACAATGCAGTTGCGGAAGTTCTGGTATACATCTACAAGTTAAAAGGTAAGATTAAAAAATAATCAATCAAAAGAAGAAGCGCCGAATTTTTTTAAACATCGGTTTTAAACCAAAGGTAGGAAAACAGCTTATATGAAACGAATTTTAGACAATTCAATATCGTTAATGGTTGTTGTGATAGTACTGTTTTTAGTGCTACCTATACCTAGGTTTTTGCTCGACATTTTGCTTGTTGTCAATATATCACTGTCTATAATGATATTGATGATAACAATGACAATATCGAAAACACTCGAATTTTCAATTTTCCCTTCACTACTACTAATCACAACACTATTTCGCCTTGGGCTTAACGTTTCATCTACACGCCTTATTTTGGGCGAGGGCGGCGACGCCGGCGTTGTAATCAGGGCATTCGGTAACCTTATAACACAGGGCAACATAGTTATTGGTGTTATAATATTCTTAATTATAGTTTTAGTTCAGTTTATAGTTATAACAAAAGGTGCAGAGCGCGTTTCCGAAGTTGCCGCGCGTTTTACACTAGACGCTATGCCCGGTAAGCAAATGGCTATTGACGCTGACCTTAGCAGCGGCCTTATAGGCGAACAAGAGGCAAAACAACGCCGCGAAGTTATACAAAAAGAGGCAGATTTCTTCGGCGCTATGGACGGTGCCACGAAAATAGTTAAGGGCGACGCCGTTATGTCAATACTCATAACGCTTATAAACTTTATTGGCGGCGTTATAATAGGCATGGTGCAAGGCGGTGTAGACATTGGCACTGTTTTCAGCATCTATTCAATAGCCACAATAGGTGACGGCCTTGTGTCGCAAGTTCCCTCGCTTATGATTTCAACCGCAACAGGCATGATAGTTACACGCAGTGTTTCAGACGATAGCTTGAACACAGACGTTTTATCGCAATTTAAAGCACAACCAAGGGCTATAATGTCAACAGGTATAATTCTTGTGCTCATGGGCATTATTCCCGGCACGCCTACAATTCCGCTTTTGTTCGTTGGCACAGGGCTTAGCGTTGCAGGGTATATGAGCTCTCAACGCTTAGAAGTTAAACAAAAAGAAGAAAAACTGCTTGAAGAGATAAAAGAAAAAGAGGGCGAAACAAAAGCTACCCCGGCAGAGGCAGACTACTTCAGAGACATAAATAACGTGTACTCGCTATTAAACGTAGAGCCTGTCGAAATGGAGTTTGGTTACAGCCTAATACCGCTTGTAGACGAAAGCAGTGGCGGCAAGCTAATAAACAGAATTGTTATTTTCAGAAGGCAATACGCACAGGATATGGGCTTTGTAATTCCGTCTATACGCCTGCATGATGGAGCCTCGCTTGGTACAAACCAATATATTATAAAAATAAGAGGCGAGGAAGTTGCAAGAGGCGAAATACTTGTAGACTATTATCTTGCGCTTGAGCCGTCCACCGCAACAGGCCATATAGACGGCATTGAGACGATAGAGCCGGCATACGGCATACCTGCACGCTGGATACTGCCTGAGAACAAAGAGCTTGCAGAAATTTACGGCTACACAGTAATAACACCGCTAACCGTTATGTTAACACACCTTTCGGAAACGGTGAAGCACCACGCTTATGAACTGCTTGGCAGAACAGAAGTAATGCAACTTGTGGAGAACTTAAAAGTAAACATGCCGGAGCTTGTTGAAGACGCAATACCAAACGCAGTAACGTATGCAACGCTTGAAAAAATACTGCGCAACTTGCTAAAAGAGGGCATACCAATAAAAGACCTTGCTATAATTTTAGAGTCTATAATAGATACGACGGCTACATCAAGAGACACAGACATGATAACGGAAAATGTGCGTGTGGCACTAAGCCGCACAATAACGCGCAAATTCTGCGAGAGCGGCCAGCTTCGCGTTGCAACGCTTGACGCAAACGTAGAAAAGAGCATACTGGGCGCACTGGCAAAGAACGAGCAAGGCATTTACCTTGCACTTAGCCCCGACATAATGCAGCAAATTATAGCACAAATAGGCGACTTGCGAAAGAAATTTAACGATTTATCGCAAACGCCGGTGTTGCTTACAAGCCAGGTAATTCGTGTTTATTTAAGCAGGCTTATAGCAGGTTTTTACCCCGATGTTTATGTGCTCTCGTTCAGCGAAATAACGAGCAACGTGCAAATACAGGCAATAGGAAATATAACGATGGAGGCGGCGGAAGAATCGGCTTAAAAATAAAGTTAGCTATTGTAAATAGCCAATAACCAGAGGCTAACGGCTAACAACTAAAAGGGGGCGTGTTTTATGGGCGAGCAAAATGCTACAATTGAAAAACAAAACAGTAGTAAACAAAAAGATATAGACGCGCTTTCGAACGATGAACTTCTTAAACTTTATAAGCAAACCGGTGATAATGAGCTGAAATGGAAGCTTGTTTTACGCTTTACAGATTTTATAAAACGAATTGCAATGCAAACATGCGGCCTTTACAGCGGCTTTGCCCAGCTAGACGACGTTATACACGAGGGTGTACTTGTACTTTTAAGTGCAGTTGATAGGTTTGACCCTGCAAAAGAAGTGAGGTTTGAAACTTATATTTCAAAAAGGCTTCGCGGAATGATAGTGGACTTAGCCCGAAAAAACGACTGGCTGCCGCGCCATTTGCGCCAAAGAGTTGTTAAAATGAACAGGGCGGTGGAAGAGCTTTCTTCAAAGCTTGGGCGTATGCCAACGTCAGACGAAATTTCAGCACACTTAGGGCTTAGCAAAGAACAGTACAACGAAATGTTCAAAGACATGGCAGTGACGAATTTGATGTCGCTGGAAGTTTTAATTGATACATACGGCAACACATCAGGTAAAATAGTTTCTTCGCAAGACACAAAAGACGTGCCTGAGGAAATGTACGAAGAAAAAGACATGTTTAACAACTTGCACAAAGGTATAAAGAAATTACGGCAAAACGAACAAACGGTGCTATCGCTTTATTATGAAAAAGAGCTAACAATGAAAGAAATAGCACATGTTTTAAATGTAAGCGCACCGCGTGTTTCGCAAATACATGCAAAGGCAATTCAAGAGCTTCGCTATTATATGGAACATGAGTATAATTAAAGTTAAGTGAAACGGACAGTACTAAAAAGTGCCGATATTATCTAAACAGAATGGAGAAAATTATGACTAAAGGCTTTTATAATTTAACATCGGGAATTCTTTCTCAAACACGCAGGCTTGATGTTATTGGTAATAACATGACAAACATTACAACGCCTGGCTATAAAACTGAGACGTATACAGACACAACGTTTGAGAATGTGCTTATAAGCCGAATTGGCAACAGCGATAAGAGCGAGTCAGAAGTTTTGGGCTCTCAAAGCTACATGCTTGCAACAGATAGGCTTTATATTGACTTGAGCGAGTCCGGCCTTGATATAACAGGCCTAAACCTTGACTTTGCAATTATGGGCGAGGGGTATTTTGGCATACAGACAGACGAGGGTGTAGAGTACACACGCGGTGGTAGCTTCTCGCTTGACGGTGAGGGTTACCTATATGCACCAACACACGGCAGGGTGCTGGGCGCAAACGGCGAAGGCATTCAGCTAGACACAGACCTTATAACATCAGACACACAAGGGCGTATTTTTAACGCAGAAACGGGCGAGCAATTGGGCCAATTAGGTGTGTTTACGTTTGAAGACGAGACATTACTTGAAAAGAATACATCGGGGCTTTTCGGTGTAGGCGGGCAGGCGCCGCAGGTAGGCGACGCACAAGTGATGTGGAAAGCTGTGGAAAATTCTAACGTAGACCTTGCAAACGAAATGAGCCGCATGTTAACGGCGCAAAGGGCGCTTCAAAGCTCATCGCAAATTTTGAAAATATACGACCAGCTACTTACAAAATCGACGACAGAAATTGGCAAACTAGGTTAATATTTATATAACAGGCTAAACAACTAAAACCGACCACTAAAAAACACCAAACAACAGGCAAGCAAAAACAAATGCCAAGATTGGAGAACAAAATGATTCAAGGTTTTTACGCGGCAACTGTGGGCGCACAGCAACAAATGGAGCGCATGACAGTTCAAGCAAACAACATGGCTAACGCAAACACATACGGCTATAAGGCAGAGAGCCCGTCATTTGGCACATTGCTTTATGGCATGATACAAGGCGTAGAGGGCAACGACGTACCAAAGGGAAGCGGAACGCAAATGGTGTCGGCTGCAACAAATTTTGACAAGGGCGGCTTTGTTCAAACTGCGCGCCCGCTTGACTATGCTATATTTGAAGAGGGCTTTTTTGCGCTGATGGACTTCCAAACAGGTGAAATTTCCTATACAAGAGACGGCTCGTTTACGCTTTCGAGCTATGAGACGGCGAACGGGCAAGAGTTTTATTTGTCAGATGGTGCAGGTAGGCTTGTTCTTGATGCGAATTATGACCCTATTATTGTTACAAACCAAAACGAAGTGCAACCTGTGGGCGTTTTTGAAATACAGTATAAAGACGGGCTTTTGCACCTTGATAACGGCAGGTTTGCTGTTGACCCAGACAAAAACGGCACAGTTACTGCAATTGACTCGCCACAAGTGGAGCAAGGCTTTTTAGAAGAGTCGAACTCTGACCTTGCAACGGAAATGGCACGCGTAATTGAAACGCAAAAAGCTTATAGCTATGCAATTTCTATGCTTAGAACGGCCGACGAGGTAGAAACTACAATTAACCAGCTGAGAGGGTAAAATAATTAACTAATAGTGCAGAAATGATAGTGCAAAATTAATTGGCTATTAAAATGCACTTAATTGGCAAAATGAAAACAGAACGGGGCGATAGTTTGAAAAAGTTTGAAGAACTGAACGGGCTTGAGATAGACGCACTTAGGGAAATAGGCAGCATAGGCACAAGCCATGCGGCAACGTCACTGTCCGGTATGCTAGGCAAGGAAGTGCGAATAACAGTGCCACAAGTGCATATTATGGAGTACAACGAGGCAATTGACTGGATAGGTGGCCCTGAAGCAATTACGGCAGGTGCGCTTGTTAGAATGTCGGGCGAGATTAACGGCGTTGTTTTAAACGTGCAACAGCTTGAATTCGTAAACCTTGTTTTGTCGAACATGCTCTCTCGCTCTGTTGAAAGCTATGAGGAACTCGACGAGCTTGACGGCTCGGCGCTTGTTGAAGTGAGCAATATTATGATTTCGACTTTTGTCAATTCGCTAAGCTCTTTTGCAGGCATTAACATAGGCCTTAGTGTGCCGGCTTTTACGGTAGACATGCAGGGTGCCATTTTGGCTGTACCTATGGCAGAGTTCGGCGGCCAGTCGGACTATATTATGACAATAAGCTCTGAGTTTATTTGCGAGCATAAAGAAGTGCCGTGTAAGCTTTTGCTCTCACCCGACATTCAGTCACTTAACTTTTTATTAAAGAAATTGGGAGTACTTGATGAGTGATAAATTAACAGTTGGCATTGCGGATATGAAAATGCTTGAAAATTCGGGCACGCTTATAACGTATGCTTTAGGCTCTTGTATAGGCATTTCTTTGCACGACCCAATAAAAAAAGTTTGTGCGCTTGTGCACATTCTTTTGCCGCTTAATATGGAGCTAAGCCGAAATGTCCCTTATAAATATGCGAACACAGGCATAAAAGAAGCAATAAAACAAATGGAGCGAAAAGGCAGCGTTAAGAGCTTTATAAAGGCAAAAATTGCAGGTGGTGCGTGTATGTTTGCACCGGCACCGGGCGCTGCAAGTACTAACGCAATGAACGTGGGCCAAAGAAACATAGAGAGCGTGAAAATGGCGCTTAAAAGCGAGGGAATTAAGCTTATTGCAGAGGATACAGGTGGCTCAAAGGCAAGAACGATGTCGGTAGACGTGGAGACAGGTGTTTGCAGCCTAAAAAGCTACGGCACACCTGATGTAACATTATAATTCATAAAAAATAGGAGTGATTAGCGTGAGCCAAAATAAAGTGAATATATTAGAGACAGGTACAAATGAAATAGAGATTATGCGCTTTACAATTGACGGTAATATGTATGGCATTAATGTTTATAAAGTAAGTGAAATTATGCTTACAGAGCCTGTTCGCAGTATGCCGCACTCACACTTTGCGGTAGAGGGCATTTTTAAACCGCGCGACACCGTTATTACAGTTATTGACCTGCCGTCATATATCAACACAAAAAAAGTAGAGCATATGGAAAAAGACCTTTTTATTGTAACTAACTTCAATAAAATGGCTATTGCTTTCAGGGTGCACACAGTTGAGGGCATAAGCCGCATTTCGTGGCAAGACATGCACAAACCCAACAGCACAATAAGCAGTGCTGAGAACGCCATGGTAACTTGCATAACAGAGTGTGCAGGCGAAATTGTAAGCATTCTCGACTTTGAGAAGATTGTTTCGGACATAGCACCTGAAACAGGAATACAGGAAAAAGAAATTGATTCTTTGGGCGAAAGGCAAGCAAACAGCACACCTATTTGGCTTGCAGAGGACTCGCCGCTTTTAACGCAGCTTATTCATTCATCGCTTACAAAAGCACGCTTTACAAGTTTGAAAATGTTTGCAAACGGCGAAGAGCTGTGGAATGCACTTAAAAGTGTGCCACAAAGCGAACTTGAAAGCACCGTTAAATTTGTTATTACAGACATTGAAATGCCTCAAATGGACGGGCACCGTTTAACAAAGCTTATAAAAGAAAACCCGAAATATAGGCACTTACCTGTTGTAATTTTCTCGTCGCTTATTTCAGAGCAAATGTGGGTTCGTGGTGAAGAAGTAGGCGCAGATGCACAGCTTAGCAAACCGGAAATAGGCAAGCTTGTAGGCATTATTGACAGGCTTCTTAAATAGTGAGGGCAAACTTAATTGCATATAAATTTATTATAGGTGGAAAGAGAGTAAAATGATGAGCAGTAAATATATTGTAAGAATACCAATTAAAGATGTGAATAAAAAAACCGTAGGTTATGAAGTGCAGTACCATGGCGAGAATAACGCATATGGTGCAAGCGACGGGCAATCTTCACCAAGTGATTTTGTTGCGGCTGATACAATTTACGGCTTTTTAACGCAAAACACAGACAAGCACTTTAAAGGGTCTTTAAACTTTATGACATTTACCTCAGCGTTGCTTGTTAAAAAAACACCTATGCTTTTCAGCCCGAATGACCTGGTTATTCAAATTAACGACAGTGTTTTAATTCACCCGCTTGCAATGCACATGGTAAAGCAGTATTCAAAAAACGGCTATAAAATTGCTGTAAACGAGTTTGAGTTTACACAGCGCTATATGTCGATAATAGGCGATATAGATTATATTTGCCTAAACGTAAAAGAAACAAGCGAGGAGACAATTGACCACATACTGGAAACGGCAAAAAGCATGAACAAGAAGTGCATTGCGTGCGAAGTTGACACTCAGGCACTTTATGACGCAGTGAAAGACAAGAATTTTTATGCTTTTAAGGGCACGCATGTTGCAAAGCAAATAGCAACAAAAGCGCAAAAAGGTGAATATTTAAAGACAAACTTCTTTAGGCTAATGGTAGCTGTAACGAAAGACGAGCCTGTTATAGAAGAGATTGAAGAAATAATCAGCGTTGACGCAACACTTACATATGGCATATTAAAAATGGTAAACAGCGTGCATTTTGCACTGCGCAAAAGGGTAACAAACGTGCGCCAAGCTATAATGACAATAGGCTTAAACGAGATGAAACAGTGGGTTTATTTGCTTAGCGCAACAAACGGAGACACAGAAGCCGACGAGGCAACACAAGAATTTTTGCGCCTTTCATTTATGCGTGCAAGTTTTTGCAGCAGGCTTGTAGACAATGTTACACAAGCGAAAATAAAACGCTCTGATGCATATTTAATGGGTATGCTCTCGACATTGAACTATTTAATTGATTTGCCGCTTATAGAAATATTGGACGAAATACCAATTGCGCAAGAATTAAAAGACGCACTGCTTGAGAAAAAAGGCCTTGGTGGCATGTTGTATGAACTTGTTTTGTGCTATGAGCAAGCAAGCTGGCAAAGAATTGATGAGCTTGCACAGGAGCTTAAAATACCGACAGATATGCTAACAAATATATATTTCCTTTGCATTGAAGAGTCTGAACGCACATGGAAAGATATTACAAGCCCAATGGAAGAGCCAACATTGACTGTGTAATCAACTAAAACTAACAAATAAGAATATATCAATTTAGGGCACGCATTTTATGCGTGCCCTAAACGTTTCCCTAAACATATTTCATCAGTATATTAAAGATTAAAAAGTTTTACTAAATTTTTTCGGGAAAATTTCAGGTTCTTAGGGCGGCGCCCTAAGGCGTTTTCCGCAGAAAACGCAACCTTTTGCCTTAGCTTAAAATAATTAAAAATCTATGGGTTCTAATTTTGTAACAATTCTGCCAAGCCAATTTGCGAAATTCTCGGGGTATATTGAGGTGTATTTCAATTCAACACCTTTTTTAAGCTTTGTGTACCATATAGCAGACCAAACAACCGACGGTATTCCTACCAAAAACAGATAAAGTGGCCCAAAAAGTAATGACTGGATTGTATGCCCATACTCATGTACTGCCATTTGATAAAATTTATCTTTATCTGCAATATCCTTTACAAAAATAAACCCTCCAAGAGAAATTCCGCCAAAAACGCCATTGTGTGCAACTAATATTGAACCAAAGTAAAACATTTTTTTGCATTTAATAAATTTTAACATTAAGAAAAAACCAATTAAATTTTGCACAATGCCCCATGATAGTTGTACCAGCCAATAGAAAAAAACTAAAATAAATTTCATTTTATAAATATTAATTGTTCTTAAGCTTAAATTTTGAAACTAGGGTTTGCATATTATTCGCTTGCGAGGAAAGCTCTTCGCTGCTTGCCGCCGTTTGCTCGCTTGCTGATGAATTAGCATGTACAACGCCTGTAATTTTATCTATATTAGTAGCAATTTCGTGAACGAGGCCAAGTTCGCTTTCAACCGTGCTTGAAATCTCGGTAACATCAGAAACAATTTTTTGCATCATGCCCTTGATGTTGTCCATAAACCCAACAGTTTCTTCTGCGTTAGCACTAACTTCAGAAATTGATGAAACAGTCTCTCCGATTAAAGCAGATGTTGACTTAGCGGCATCTGCGGACTTTGAAGCAAGGTTCCTAACCTCATCGGCAACCACAGCAAAGCCTTTACCGGCAGAGCCGGCACGAGCAGCTTCCACTGCTGCGTTAAGAGCCAAAATATTTGTTTGGAATGAGATGTCTTCAA
>CAYJHA010000010.1:28501-31406 GCA_964369785.1 uncultured Bacteroides sp. | reverse complement strand
TACAAAAATTTGCTTGTGTCAAAAATAAATAAATTACATATTATGTACTAAGCACCAAATTTTTGCAAAGCAGTAAAGGGGGCAATAAATTATGATAGATCCTAAAAACACTGCTTATAACAGCTTGGTTATTATTATGATTTTGCTTTTAGCCGCGGCTACTATTTCACTTTTTGCTCCCATTCCGGAAAATTCAGAAGTGGAGCAGTTAGACATAATTGTAAGAACGGCTTTAAGTTCGGTTTTTGGTTTTTTAATATCTGCAACAATAAAAAAGCAAGAGCAAATAACCTTAAACGAAACCGGTAATTACCAAGAGAAAAGCAGCGACGTTTCTAAAGAGCAAGAGCAAAGTGATATTATTTTTAATGAAAAAGAAAATTTAAACGCTTATGATGAAGTTTTACAAAGCAAAATAATATCACAAATGCAAAGCACAGCTTTTAAGCAAAACCTTGCCGGGAAAGCGCTTAAAAGTAAAAAAAGAAAAAACCTTACTGCATTAAATTTGCAAATTGTAATTATCGCCTCAATAAGTTTTTATTGTTTAGTAGTTTTAATACTGGCAAGAAACGCAAGCTTTTTATTTGCGGCAAACTCTTCAACAGTATCAACTATTTCACAATTCAGAGACTTTATTTCCAGCGGTATAGGTGCACTTATAGGTCTTTCGCAAAAAAACAAAACAACTTAGGAGGTAATTTTTATGTCCCAAATTTACGAGCCGGAATTTAACTTAACCTATAGCCCGAAATTTGCCCTTGAAGGAATTGAAGAGGCAAATATCGATTTAAATCTCAGCGTGCTGGAAAACGATTCTTCCAGTGTTTACGGTGTAGTTACAATAAACGGGGAGCCCGTGCCAAATGCTACGGTAAAGCTTTTCGATAGCGACGGTAACCCATTTAAACATACATTGACAGACTCTGAGGGCGAATACACTATGGATGGCGTGCCTTCGGGAACATATACAATAAGCGCAGTTAAAACAGGCTGTGTTTTATCACCGGGCACCGGTATTACTTTAATGCCAAAAGACACTACACAGGTGAATTTAACATTAGAACTTGAAAAATCACTTGACCTTGGCGCTATTGCCGGAATTTTAATGGTTAAAGAGCCGGATAGCACAAAAACACCTTTAAACAACGCAAAAATTACATTGAAAAACGCAGAAAACGTTACAATTGAAACAACATACTCAATTGATGACGGCGAGTTTGCCTTTTATGATTTGGAAGATGGCTCGTATACTTTAATATCTTCTTCAGACGGATATTTGCCTGAAGCAATGTCTGTAAAAATTACAAACGGTTCAATAATTAACGTAATTATGATTGTTGAGCGCGACACTCGCACATACAATGGTACTGTTAGCGGCATAATCAGAAATGTGTCGGGTAGCCCGCTTGCCGGTTGTTTTGTAGGCCTTTACAAAATTTTCATCGACGATAATGACAACCGCCGTGAAACATTAGTTGCATATACAAAAACAAACAATTCGGGCAAATATATGTTTGGCGAAGTTGACGGCGGCAGCTATTTGGTTAAAGCTAAAAAGGCTTCCGACTCTGCCAAAGAAATAGCAGTTGACGTTGTTGAAACGGCCGCAGAAACAGCATAAGCAAATAAGCACAAACAGCTTATGAAAATAAATATATAACATATTGAGGAGAAATTATTATGGGAATGCCTGTAATTACAAGCAGTAAAGTAAACAGGTGCAATGCTATTACAGATATAATAATGTCTGTTGCTTTAGAGCAAGCATCTTTAGCGCATATTTTAAATGCAGAGGGAGAAAAACTGCAAAAAATAATTAAAACACAAGAAAACCCTGAAATTATACTAAAAACAAACAAATCTGTGCTTGATATGGTAGAGGCTGTTGCAAAGCTTGAAAATGTTTTGCAAAACAAACTTGCTTTGTTTGAAGACTGCCTGTGCAAAGATTGCTATATTAAAATAGGGGCAGAGTCAGAATCAGAAGTAAAAGATGAAACTGCCGTTGTAAAAGAAGCAGTGAAAGAAGAGATAGTAGAAGGCTAATTATAATTAAATGCCTTTAAAGGAGATTATAATGCCTTACAAAGAGAAGCCTGTGCACCTTGACTTATGCCTAACAGCACAAAGCGGCGAAAAAAATGCTAACGCTAATGTAAGTTTGGAAATGTTAAACGATGAAAGCAAAATACAGCTATGTAATTTCTCTAAAGCACCACCAAAACAGCTGGCAAATAATTCTCAGGCAAAAATCAGTGGGGAGCAGTCCAACTCATCATACATATGGCCAACTGTGTCTATAAGAATTACGCAGTATTTTAATAGCAAACACAAAGGCATAGATATTGGTGGCGTTAACCCAGGGGTAGACGGTGACGACTTATATGCGTTTTGCAATGGTAAAGTAATAAGAGTATTTAACTGGACACATGCAAACGGAAAGTTAGGCGATAATTCAATGGGTAACGCGGTTTTTATTCACAGTTTAAACCCAAAACCAAGCACAGGCGGCAAATACTTGCGCACACTTTATATGCACTTAAAAGACCCAACGCATTTAAAAGTGGGCGACACAGTAAAAAAAGGTGACATAGTAGGTAAAATGGGAAATACGGGTTATTCTTTCGGTACGCATTTGCACTTTGGCATGCAAGTAGATAATTCTAATTTTAACCCAAGCGGAGGAAGTGCATACTATATAAACAACTATTTTGTCAACCCTCTGCTGTATTTCAAATAATTTATAAGTGCCAATAAAAATGCCAACCCTATTTAGGTTTGGCATTTTTTAAATTAGGCAGTGTCGACAGTAGTTGACACTGCCCGAAAAAAACAAAAACGCTATAACATACTTTGTAACATGGAGGTGTTTTTATGAAGTGGAAAGTTATTATAGCAACAG
>CAYJHA010000010.1:0-28401 GCA_964369785.1 uncultured Bacteroides sp. | reverse complement strand
TTTCTGTTAAAGAAATTTACTACCACTATATTTTGCATGAAGTTAAAAAAGTTCTTGGCGAAAAATACCCTGTAAGCTTATCTTTTGGCATATATATTGTAAACGACATTAAAGAAAAATTTACAGAGATGGTGAATTTTGCAAATTTGGCAAAGCAAAGAGGGAAAAGTAAGCACGAAACTACATTTGTTGAATTTAACGAAGTTATGAAAAAAGAATATTTTTCTAAAATAAACATCACCTATCGAATGGAAAAAGCATTGAAAGACGAAGAGTTCAGCCTTATGTTTCAACCTAAAATAAGCTTTAGCACATTAAAAATAAACGGTGCAGAAGCACTTGTAAGGTGGAACCCACGGTTTGGAGATACAATTTACCCCGATGAGTTTATAGCTGTTTTTGAAAGCAACGGTTTTATAGCACAGCTTGACATGTATGTTTTTGAACAGACGTGTAAATACATAAAAAACAGCTACAAAAAAGTAAACATACCCAGAATGTCTGTTAACCTTTCATCCACAACAATTGCGAACGAAAATACAATAGCAAGAATAAAAAGCATTGTACAAATGCACAATATATACGCTGAAGACATTGAATTTGAAATTACCGAAAGTGCAATTTACACAAGTGAAAAAATGTTTATTAATAATATTAACGAGCTTAAAAAATTGGGCTTTTCTATTGCAATAGACGACTTTGGCGCCGGAATGTCATCGTTTAATAGGCTAAGCTGTATAAATGCAGACACATTAAAACTTGACAGAGCATTTTTTGACATGGGCAACAAACAAAGCACACAAAGAAAAATTATTGTTAGTAACATAATTAATATGGCTGAGCAATTAAACATGAAAATTGTAGCCGAAGGCGTAGAAACATATGAGCAAGCACTTTGGCTAAAACAGAATAAATGCGACACTGCTCAAGGCTATTTCTTTGCAAAGCCTTTAAAAGATGTTGAATTCAGCGAGATACTAATGCAAAACAAAGTTTTTGAAATAAAAGCAAATAATTTTTAAAACTAGTGCTCTTGTAAAAAGTAAAATTAAAGCAGATTTTTTAAAATTATAAAAATGTAAAACTTTGGCTGAAAATAATAAGAAAAAATTATTGGGCGTGTTTGCAATAAGTTGCAAACACGCCCAAATAAGTTATAATATTCACGTTTTTTATAGTTGTTACACTGCAATTAACGTTTTGAGAATTGCGGTGCACGACGTGCGGCTTTGAGGCCGTATTTTTTACGCTCTTTCATACGTGGGTCACGTGTTAAGAAGCCTGCCTTTTTAAGCTCTGCGCGTGTGTTTTCGTCGTACACTAAAAGCGCACGTGCAAGGCCATGGCGAATTGCGCCTGCTTGGCCTGAAACGCCACCACCTGCAACGCGAACAACAATGTCAAATTTGCCGTCTGTTCCTGTTGTGTTAAGCGGTTGACGAACTATAAGTTTTAATGTTTCAAGGCCGAAATAATCGTCAATATCTCTGTCGTTAACTGTAATTTTGCCTGTGCCGTTATACACTCTAACGCGGGCAACAGAACTTTTACGACGGCCTGTACCATAATAATATTGTTTAGTCTCGTACATAATTTACTGTCCCTCCGTTATACTGTATACGCTACGGGCTTTTGCCCTGCGTTGTTGTGCTGTTCGCCCTTATAAACTCTAAGGCGCTTTAATGCGCTTGCGCCAAGCACGTTGCTTGGCAACATGCCTTTAACTGCAAGTGTCATAGCTTTGTCTGATTTAGTTGCCATTAGCGTGCGGTATTTAACGGCTTTCATGCCGCCAATCCATCCGCTGTGATGGTAATAAAATTTCTTGTCAAGCTTTGAACCTGTTAAAACGGCTTTGTCGCAATTTATAACAATTACGTGGTCGCCGCAGTCTACATTCGGCGTGAATGTAACTTTGTTTTTGCCGCGTAGAAGCGTTGCCACTGTTGCAGCTGTGCGGCCTAATGGCTTGCCGGCTGCGTCAATAATGTACCATTTACGGTCTACTTTGCCGGCTTTGGCTAAAGTTGTGCTCATTGGTTTTCCTCCTGTGAATTGTGCCTGTTTTTTTGCAAGCTAATTTGCAATTGCCTACGCTTGCAGGGCACTTAAATTAAGATACAATAAGTATTATATACTATTGAAAACTTCAAGTCAATATATTTTTGCTATTATTTTAATATAAATTACTAATGCTCTGCATTTCTCGCTTTTTCTCGCTCATACTCGCTGTTACTCCAAACTCAATTTTGTTTTGTAAAAAAATACTTTGCATATCGGCATGAATTGTTGTATAATTTAAAGGAATAACGGCATTTTGCCCATTATGATTGGAGTTGAACATATTTTGGCGGTTTATACATCGAATTCAACCGACGAAACTGTTCTACTTGGCGAAAAACTTGGAAATTCTTTAAATAGCGGTGCGCTTATTCTTTTTAAGGGCGGGCTTGGCAGTGGCAAAACAGCATTTTGCCGCGGGCTTGCAAAGGGCCTTGGGTGCTTTGATGTTGTTAACAGCCCCACTTTTTCCATTGCGAACATATACGAGGGGCGCCTTACTTTTGCCCATTTTGATGTGTACCGCATAAATTCAAACGAAGATTTAGAGACGGCCGGCTTTTACGATTACCTCGACAGCGGCGCTGTTGTTGCCGTTGAGTGGAGCGAGAACATTGCACAATTTGTAAAAGGCATTGAGGCAATAACAGTTCATTTCGAGACGGTCGGCGATGAAAAAAGAGTTATAACAATTGAAAACGGAGGCGCAATTTGATTATATTTGCACTTGATTGCGCAAAGAAAACGGCAGGCGTTGCAATAAGCAGCGGTGGCAACCTTTTATATGAAGACTGCACCGAAAAAACAGGTACACACAGCGAGACGTTGCTTGAAATGTGTAATGAGGCGCTTAGCAAAACGAAAATTACACCTGCGGATATTGATTTATTTGCGGTAACAGCAGGGCCCGGAAGTTTTACGGGGCTTCGCATAGGAATAAGTATAATAAAGGGGCTTGCGTTTTCGCGCGATGCAATTTGCGCAGGGGTGTCTACATTAGAAGCACTTGCAATGAGCACTGCCGACAATGCAGTTAAGCCGAACGAAGCACACACAGGCGGCGTTGTTATTGCAAGCGCACTTGACGCACGCAGAAACCACGTGTATGGTGCACTGTTTCATTACTATAATAGCAAGCTTACACGGCTTACAGATGACGACATTATGCCGGCAGAAACTTTTTGCGAACTTGCACAACAGAAAAAAAGTGAACTTAACTGTAATAATAAAGTGCTTTTAGCAGGTGACGGCGCACCTTTACTTGCAAACAGTGAACTTTTTGATGTTTGCGGCGAAGAAATAATAAACGGAAAGCCGAATGCTATTTGCAAGTGCGCTGTTTTAATGCACAGCGAAGGCAAATGCACCAAAGCAAGCAAGCTTGCCCCAATTTACTTGCGCCCAACATTGGCAGAAAGAAGCTTGCAAAAGTAAAAAAATATAAGTGTTTCATTATATTATAGCTTGTAGGTTGTTTAAATAATAAAAGCGGAGGTAAAAATGAAAAAATTAATAATTACATTTCTTATTATTTCAATTGCTTTATTTGCAACAGCGTGTTCAACTTCTAATGATATGGATGCGGAATTAAATGAACTTCTCGATGAAATAGTTGCATCGCAAGCAAACACAGACAATTCTGCGCTTGCTGAAAATGAAATAGACTACACGCCATATGCAAACTTAGTTAATACATATTTTGAAACATACGGGGAACTTATTGTAGAGCAACATTATGCAGATGGCGGAATAAATACAGCAGGCTTTAATTATGCCGAGCTTATAGACTTAGATAACAATGGTGTGCTTGAACTTGTTTTAGCAGGCGTTTCAGATGATATGAACAGCATTGAAAATGGCACAAGCGCTATTGATTTGTATTTCGGTGAAGATTATAGTTTGAAAGAAACGGTTGAAATTTACACGCTTTCCGAAAGTGGTGAGGCCGTGCTTTTAGCAACACAAACGTTTTCAAGCTATGGCAACGGCGGCGTGGAATTTGGCATTGATTATGCAAAATCAGCAGATACTACATACATATTAAATAGTTTTCGAAGCAATGAAGAAGCAGTTACCTATTATGAACTATCAGGCGGTAAGCTAATTGAAAGCCTAAAATATGAATTGATTTTTGATTATGATAACGACGAATTCACTGCCCTATTAAACGGGCAAGAGAGCGAAACTGCGGCAATAGAAGATGCGCTAGCTCTTAAAGGTGAAGTTGTATTCAATAAAGTAAGCTGGCTAAGCCAGCAAGAGCTAGATGAACTTATTGCAAGAAATGAAGAAGCTTTTTTGTTCTTAGAACAATACGCACCTATAAACAGGTTAACAGCGTAATTTTAAAGAGCAGTGAACATAACCCAAAACAGCAAAACTAAGTAAATTAGCACGCAAAGTAACGCGTGCACACAATAATTACTTGCCGCTTTGCACGGCAGAACGGAGACCATATATGGAAAATAAAGCAATTGTTATGAACCACCCGCTTGTTCACCACAAAGTTAGCCTTTTGCGCAACAAAAACACAGGCACAAAAGAGTTTAAAGAGCTTGTAAGCGAAATTGCGATGCTGCTTTGCTACGAGGCAACGCGTGATTTGCCCACAGAAGAAGTGCAAATTACAACGCCAATGGCAGTGGCTAAAACAAAAATGCTAGCAGGGCGTAAACTTGCACTTGTGCCAATTTTACGCGCAGGCCTTGGCATGGTTGACGGTATGCTTGCACTTTTGCCTGCCGCTAAAGTGGGCCATATTGGCATGTATAGAGACGAGAGCACACTTACACCCGTTGAATACTACTGCAAATTGCCCGAAGACATAGCAGAGCGCGAGGTTTTTGTGCTTGACCCAATGCTTGCAACGGGCGGCAGTGCTGTGGACGCAATTAACCAAATTAAAAAGCGCGGTGCAAAAAACATACGCTTTTTGTCAATAATAGCCGCACCGGAGGGCATACAGCGCCTTAGCGAGAGCCACCCCGACGTTGTTATTTACGCCGCCGCGCTTGACGAGTGCCTAAACGAAAACGGCTACATAGTGCCTGGGCTTGGTGATGCCGGCGATAGAATTTTTGGCACAAAATAAATTAAAGGGAATGAACACGAAATGGAACAAAAAGAATTGCAGCGCAAAATTTTTGCTACAATATTTGCAACTGTAACGCTTTGTATTCTGCTTGTAGCTTCAGTATTTCTGCTTGTTACAACAGATGTTTTTACACTTGAAATTAAAATTTTACTGCTTGCTTGTTGCCTAATTTTGGCTATTGCTATTGGCGGCTTTTTGTGGAGCAAAATTATCGAGATTAGAACACTGCGCCTATGCATGACAAACAGTGAGAGTGCAAACAATATTTACAGCGAAGTTGAAAACGCCGAAGCTTTAAACAACCAAGAGGGAGAATTAAATGCTGACGTGCCACAAAACTTAGAGGCAGACGCTTTGAATGTAATGCCAAGTGAAGAGAATATTGCATTTAACAATGAAAGCATAGAAGAAGTTGCTTTTAATGCAGAGCCGAACACTGTAAGCACAGCAGCGCCTTTTGGGCAGCAAGAGGGCCAAACAGCACAAGGGCAAGCGCAAGCAAACACCTTAAATACAGTGCCGAACACTGCAAGTGCAACCGTACCACTTGAGCTTGAACATGAGCCTGTACCTGTACATGTGCAAAACCAAACACCGCAAGTGCCTGTGCAACAAGAACAGCGCCCCGAAAATATGCAGCAAACAGCAAACACAATTACAATTAACAGCAGCGCTAACACATTTGATTTTGTAACGCCAAAAAGTGAACAAACTTCTGAAAACAGTTTAAATATTGAACCGAATAACGTGGCTCAAAGCACACCGCAAAATACGCCGGAGCCTTCTGTGCAAACTTCGCCGCAAGCCGGTTATAATAATTCATATGCTGCCACACAGCAAACTTCGGGCTTTAACCAGGCAAACGTAGGGGAGAATTACACAGCAAACCAAACAACACAGCCGCCACAAACAGCACAGCCGCCAAATACACTTTTCACACAAAACACGCAGGCAGAGCAGCAAAAAGCAGCGTGGGAGCGCACATCATACGCCGCTGTTAATAATGCACCTACTTTTGCAACAGAACAAAGCAATACATCTTTTGCGGCAAACGGTGCGAAAACACCTGTGCACAGCACACAGCAAACAAATACAAATGGCGGGCTTTTCACTAAAACCCCTGAAAGCAAGCCGAAAAAACAAACTACAAATTATTTCGATATGTTCAAAAAGCAAAACGAAGAAAACAAAAAAGCACAGGAACAAAGGCGTGCCGCAAACCTTGCTTTTGCTAAGAATAGATCAGAGCAACTTCAAAACCCGGCGCCAAAAACTGCGCCTGAGGCAGTACAAAGCACACCACAAACTGCCGCGCCTTATGCAGGCGGCGCACAGGGTGTAAATGCCGCAAATAATATAGGGCTAGGTGGCAATAACAACCGCGATATGCTTTCACCATATTCACGTGCACGCAAAATGTACGAAGAAAAAATTATTGAGCCAAGCACACAAAAAGAGTACTATGAAAAAATTAAAAAAGAAAACGAAATGGTAGAAAAAAGCAAAGAGAACGCAACAGCGGCAGTTTCGGCCGCAGATGACGCCGCCGCAAGGGCAAGCGAAGCGGCAGAGCGTGCAGAGGCACGCCTTCGTGCGCTTGCCGGCCTTGCTGACGATGACTCAACTGCGCCGACAAATACATAAAAATTATATATCTTATGAAATTTGTAATGTAAATTTTACATAAGATGTCTTTACAATTTTTTTGAAAAAAGTTATAGTATATATGTGTGATTTCATATAAATATGGTATTATTTTATGGATAGTGTCAAAACTATCTAGAGGGAAAAGGAGAAAGTTAATGCAGTTAAGAAAAATTTTAGCACTCACACTTGTGCTTGCTGTTTCAATGGTGCTTTTCGCTTCTTGTAGTATGATTAGCGGAATTTTTGATGGCACACAGGGCGATGAGCTTGGGGCGGACAACACAGGAGATAACGACCAAAGCACCGCGCCACCCGTTGAGGAAGTAGAGCCACCATATGAGCCGAACGTTTTAACGGGTGAAAAAGAGGACGGAGAATACCCACAAACAACACGTTTTGCGGCGTATATGGTTAACAATATTTCAAACAATAGCACACAAAACGCCCGCCCACAGTGGGGCATAGGCAGTGCTGATATTCTAGTTGAAATTCTTGTTGAGGGCGGCATAACACGCTTTATGGCGCTGTTTTCAGACTACACTGAAACACCGCAAATAGGGCCAATTCGCTCAGCAAGAGACCAGTTTTTCCAACTTATAATGCCTTTTCAAGCGCTGTATGTTCACGAGGGTGAAAGCGGCGTGCAAGAGCAGTTCCGCATACTATATGAGTACAGCGAGCTTGATATAAACCTTGGTAGCTACGGGTTGTTACGTGATGCTGAACGCCGTGCAACTAACGTTGCGCTGGAGCACACAGCATACACCGATTATGAGCAAATACAAAAAATAATCGACGAAGATTCAAGAAGCATGGACAGAATTTACCAAAGTACTATTTTTAGCTTCGTTCACTACGACGAGCCTGAACGCCAACTGACAGGCGACGCAAACGGCTCTAACAGTGCGGCAGTGAAAGTAGACATACACCATTCTGACGATTACAGAACATATTTTGAATACGACGAGGCAAGCGGCAAATACCTTATGAGCCAGTATTCAAACAGGCTTGACGACATACACGAAACTATTGACGCTAACACAAACGAGCAACTTCAGTTTGAAAACGTGATTGTGCTGTTTACTGAAATTCAGCTTGCACCCGGGCATGAGGCATCGGGCTTACAACATGTAGACTATGCTTTCGGCAGTGTGGGTTATTATTTCTCTAACGGCCAGGCAGAGGAAGTGCGCTGGGTTAAAGGTGGCCCCGAGCAAGTGCTTAGAATACAAGACAAGTTCGGAAACGGCACCGACATACAGCTAAACCCCGGTAAAACTTACCTTTCTATTGTAGATTATGACATGGCGCCGCTTTTTGCATATTACCCAACGCTTGAAATACCTGTTGATGGCGAAAGCGCAGAGGGTGCAGAGGGTGCAGATAGTACAGTTTCGGCGGAATAGAGCTATTTTTAAAGTCAAAATTTTAATGCAGGGTCACAGCTTGCCATGGCCGCTATGCCGCAATTAATACACATTTAACATTGTGGTTGTTTATAAATTTAATTTGCCGCGTTTCGGGCATTGCAAGCCATGCCCCAACAATATGCGTGTAAATTTACAACTAATGTCTAATTACTAATAACTACAAACTAAACGGGGAGCTGATTTAAATCAAAAAACTTTTGGCACTATCAACAGCTTTTCTGCTGATGTGCACTTTATTTACTTCGTGTGGCAACGGTGACACCGAACAAACACCGTCTGAACAGGAAGATCAAACACCGGCGGCGCAATTGCTCGTCGGCGCAGAAGAGCTTGACTATAACCCACTTACGGGCGAAGCGCTGGAAGACGGTGTGGCGGCAGGAACAAGGCCGATAGCTATAATGGTGAATAACGCTGAATCGTCTATGCCGCAGCGTGGCATAGCAAACGCACAGGCAGTGTTGGAAATGGGCACAGAGGGCGGCATAACGCGCCTTATGGCTTTTTATTCTGACGCCGCCGACGTGCCGCAAATAGGCAGTGTGCGCTCTTTGCGTGACCAGCACTTGCAATTTGCCATGCCGCTAAATGCAATTGTTGTGCACATAGGCACAAGCATTTATGCGTCAAATTTGCTTAACACTTATTCGTATGAAACTGTTGACGGGAGATACCAGGGCACAACGTCTTTTTGGTTTGATGAATTGCGTGCCACAACACGTGCACAAGAGCACTGCTGGTATACAGACTCTGCGCTTATTTCAGCCGGCATAAGCGCCCTTGGCATTGAGCAAACAGGCGCTAGCTACCCACTTGTTAACTTTACGAAAGACGAAGGCGAAATACTTCCGACAGAGGGTGAAGCGCCAAATGTTGAGTTTAAATTCAGCGACTTTAACACGACGTCTTTTTTGTATAACGCCGAAACAGGCATGTACTCAAAATATGCATACGGCGCCGAGCACAGAGACGAAGAAGGCGAGCAATTGAGCTTTGACAATGTGCTTTTACTGTCAACGCAAGTTGGGCTTAAAGATGATAACTATTGCAGTGACTATGACCTTTTAAGCGGTTCAGGCTATTACATTTACGGTGGCATGTATGAAAGGGTTACATGGGAAAAAGGCGCACCCGATAGCCCACTTATTATAAAAGATGTAAGCGGCAATGATTATGACATAAACACAGGTAAAACGTACATAGGCGTTATAAGCGTTGATTTTGAACACACTATTTTGATGAATAAAGATGCTGTGCAACAATAGGCTTTTGTAAACGACTTTTACACAGCTATGTGTGCAAACATGGCGTTTTGGTTTAAAAAGAAAAAGCCCTTATTTTATGAGAAAATTCGTAAAATAAGGGCTTTTAAGCAATTTGCAACTTATTCAGCAGGATTAATTACAGTGAGGTTTAAACTATGAAAATTAAAAAGAACTACACGTGCGCGTTATTGCTGTCGATGGATTTGCTTGGAGGCAAGTGGAAAATGAGAATATTGTGGCATGTTTTACATGGCGACAACAGGTTTTCGCTATTGCAAAAAGGTATTGCAGACATAACACACAAAATGCTTGTAACACAGTTAAAAGAGCTTGAACAAAGCAACATATTAGTTAGAACTGTTATTTCTGAAAAACCGTTAAATGTTGAATATTCGTTATCTACTAAATACAAAGGTCTTATTCCGCTTGTAGAAGGCTTTTGTGGTTTTTCAAAAGAATACGCGAAAGAAAATGCTATTTTGCTTGAAGATGCATAGGTACAAAAAAGTACGTTATTGCCTAAACTGCCCTTAATTGGATATAATATAATCACAATCAAAAGGAGGCAGTTAAAATGAGTTATCCAAGAGCATTTTCGCATATAGGTTTGTCTGTACCTAATTTAGAACAGGCAGTGAAGTTTTACAGTGAAGTTATGGGCTGGTATATTGTTATGCAGCCGTCTGTCATTAAAGAAGAAAACACTTCAGCAATAGGAATTATGTGTGAAGAAGTGTTTGGCAAGGGCCATGGCGATTTTAAAATTGCACACATGGTTACGTCTAACGCAATAGGAATAGAACTGTTTGAGTTTGTAGAAAACGACAAGCAAAAACAGCCGTTTCAGTTCAAAAACACAGGGCTTTTCCATTTTTCTGTGCAAGACCCTGACATTGAAGGCATGATTGAAAAAATTGTAAAACACGGTGGCAAACAGCGTATGCCTATCAAAGAGTATTACCCGAATGAAAAGCCGTATAAAATGTGTTATGTGGAAGACCCATTCGGCATTGTTTTTGAAATTTACACTCACAGCTACGAAGTGACATACTCTAAAGGTGCTTACTAATTAAAGCCTGCTGAACAGTTATAAAGTTCAGCAGGCTTTAATTTTATTAATAACAAGTATTATGAAAATGTGAATTAATAGTTGCAAAAGCAGTTAATGTGCTTAAAATAACGACAGCTGATTTATAACAACACTATCGCGTTTTCGCTCGGTTATAATAGCTTCCGGGTTAACATTGCCAATAAGCACAGGTGACGACGGAATATGCTTGCTCATGTTAGAAAGAGCTGTTTTTTCGCTTTGCAGTGCGTAACAGTAATTGCACCCGTTAGCACAACAATTATACGTCCCAATGTCAATGCTCTGTATGCAAAGGCATTCGGGGCGTTGGTTTTTGTCTTTAATGCCTGTTATGCTGCACCCCAAAACCTGTTCAATAATGTTTTTGTCAATGCAAGCGCCGTGCTTTATGCCAAAATTATCAAGGCCTATTTTTTCTGAACAAGTGTAAATTTCAAGCCCGTTTTTAGCGGCAATGTCTGAGAAAATCTTCGCAATTTTGTGGATGTTCTGCTCTGTTAAAAGGTAGGCAGGGTTTTTGCCCATTCTTGACATCACATTTTTGTAGCTGTCCACAAAGCTTATAACACAGCGCTTAGTGCTGTGTTTAAGGCGGCTTGCCATGTAGGAAAAGCGCTCTGCATGGTAGTCTATTGTGTGAACATTGTCAATAATAATAGGGTCATACCGCCACACCATTCGGTGCGAGCCCAGTTTTTGCGCAAGGCTTACAAATGCATCTAAAAGCACTTCTTTTTGTGGCAAATTTCGCTCGGTATCCTTGCCGTATGGTGTTAGGGTGAACTCAAAATAATAGGTATAGCCCATGCTGTCAATTTCGGGCAGATACTTCAAAAACGGTATTGGGTTTTTCGTCCAAAACACAATAATATCTACATCGCTTGGTGTGAGATATGCTTTTGAGTAGCGGCTGTTGTTGTATGGGTTTTGAATAAGCACATAACCCTCTTTTAGGCGGTTAATAAACCACTCGCCATAAAAAGAGGGTATATCTGTTCGCCTTGTAGCACTTATTATCATAGTAAAAATTCGTTTGAGTCGCTCGGTGCTTGTTTTCTGTCTTCGTTGCTATATTCACGCACTGAATTGCATACCGTTATTTTATAGCTCTCAAAAAGTTTGTTTTTGCCCTCGCTTTGGCTCATTCGGTGCTGCATATTATTGCGCCATTTTTCTATTGCTTCTTCGCTTTCCCACACATTCATAGAGAGCAGCTTGCCCTCTTCATTAAGGCTTTGAAATCTCTCGGCACTTATAAAGCCTTCAGCGCTGCTTAGCATAGGCTTTAGCATTGCCGCAAGCTCTAAATACTTTTTCATGCCCTCTTTTGTGGGTTTAACTTCAAATAAAACAATAACTTTTTGCATAGTATAACTGCCTACTTCCTTAAAATTTTCTCCATAAGTTTGCCTTTTGCAAGCTCGTCAATAAGCTTGTCAAGGTATCTAATTTCTTTTGTTATTGGCTCGTCAATAGTCTCTATTTTCACGCCGCAAACAGAGCCTTTTATTAACGCTCTGTTTGGGTTTAATTTGGGCGCATTATTAAAAAAAGCAGTCATGTCCACATCATCGCCCATTGCAAGTAGCGCAGGTTTTGTGTAACCTGTAAGCCAGCAAATTATCTCGTCAACCTCAGCTTCTGTTCTGCCTTTTCGCTCGGCTTTTGCCACATATAATTTTCGAATCTCATTCCATTTATAAGTATGAATAGTGAGCGCCCCTTTATAATATGTTCTCATAAAAAATGTGAGCTTTTTCTTAAAAACATTTTAACCTTACAAGGTGTTTTTGTCAATAATAATGGCAAGGCGCATTTATTGCAAATAAATTAAATAAAAGCTTTGCAACAAATATTGTACAAATACATTTGAATAAGTTCGTCAAAATAAACAATTACAAGAATAAAATGTTGTTATAATGCCAAAATTTAGTAAAAGCACTTGCCCAATTACTAATTTTGTAGTAATATAACTACAAAAGAACAGGAAACGTTTCCGGCAACGTTTTTTGTGTGTTGTATCGTAATATATATTTTTGTTTTTACATTCAAAAACAAAAAACATTAAAAAAGTTAAACTTATGCATAAAAGAGGGGTTGAAATTCATAACTATAAAGGATATTGCAAAAGAGACGGGTTATGCTATTTCAACAGTTTCTCGGGCGCTTAACAACCACCCTGATGTATCTAAAGAGGCGAAAGAAAAAATTAGGGAAGTTGTAAAAATGCACGGGTTTGTGCCAAACAGCAATGCGCGCCAGTTAAAGGCGCATAAATCTCGCAATATATTCATAATAGTAAAAGGCGCATTTAACCTATTTTTTGCGGGCATTTTAGAGCAAATTGAAGCAGAACTTGCTAATGCCGGGCACGCCGTTGAAATACATTATATTGAAGAAGACGCCGACGAGCTTGCAATGGCGCTTACACTTCAAAGGGAAAGCAAGCCCATTGCATTTTTGTTTTTGGGCGGCAATATAGACACATTCAGCGAAAAATTTTCGCAAATAAACGTGCCAAGCGTTCTTGCAACCACTTACCTTGAAAACATTTTGTTCGACAATTTGTTAAGCGTTGGCATAAACGATATAAATGCAGGCATGCTTGCAGGCGAATATTTTCATAAAAAAGGGCACAGGAAAATAGGAGTTTTGGGCGGCAATATAGATGTTTCGTATATAAGCTCGATGAGATATAAAGGCTTTTGCGACTATTTTAGTGAACATTGCGGCGAGCACAATGAAATCACGTACAAAAAATGTTCATACAACTTAAAAAGTGCACACAAAGCTATGAGCGCTTTGCTTAATGAAAAAAGCGATATTACAGCAGTTTTTTGCTTATCTGACGTTATAGCTATGGGTGCTGTAAGGGCGGTGTTCGACAAAGGGCTTAGCGTGCCAAACGACATGAGCGTTTTGGGCTTTGACGGCCTAGACCTTGGGAAATACTGCGTGCCCAGCCTTAGCACAATACGCCAGCCACAGCAAAAAATAGCGCAGTATTCAACACGGGCGCTTTTGCAGGCAATAGCAGGGGCAAAACTTGGTGAAAGCAAGGAAATGGCGGCAGAGCTTATTGAAAGAGAAAGCGTAAAAAAATTATAATATATTTTAAAACAGATATTTTCCGGGAAAACCGGTTAATATATATGGGTAGAGTTATGCATAATAGCATTAAGATATTATGCGGTAGCCTTGCACAAACCAAAATGCGGTTTGTTTAGTAGGTTAAGGACATTTAGCCCGACACGTAAACACACAAAAATATTGGAGGTAAATTCACATGAAAAAACTATTAGCACTAACACTAGCACTTTTATTGGCACTTTCTTTCGCTGCTTGCTCACAGCCGGCAGACGACATGCCCGTTACAGACGGTGAACCGGTAGCAGACCCGGCACAGCCAACGGCAGACGGCAGCGTTTATTATTTAAACTTTAAGCCGGAGCAAGACGAGCAATGGCAAGCACTTGCAACAGCTTACACAGAAGAAACAGGCGTGCCTGTAACAGTTGTTACAGCTGCAAGCGGCGAATACGAGACAACTTTAATGGCAGAGATGGGCAAAAGCGAAGCGCCAACACTTTTCCAAGTTAACGGCCCTGTTGGCATGGCAAACTGGGTTGACTATGCGTATGACTTAAGCGGAACAGACGTTTATGCAGAGCTTTTGAGCGACGATTTTGCGCTTAAAGATGGTGACACTGTTCAAGCTATTGCTTATGTTATTGAGACATATGGCATTATCTACAACAAAGCAATTTTGGAAACAGCTGGCTACACAGCTGACGACATTAAGAGCTTTGATGATTTGAAAGCAGTTGCAGAAGACATTCAAGCACGTGCAAGCGAGCTTGGCGTTGAAGGCGCGTTCACATCAGCAGGTATGGACGGCTCATCAGACTGGCGCTTTAAAACTCACCTTGCTAACTTGCCAATTTACTATGAATATATGGCAGACGGCATTGGTAGCACACCTGCAATTAAAGGCACATACCTTGATAACTACAAAATGATTTGGGATTTGTATATCAACAATTCAACAACAGACCCTGCACTTCTTAGCGCAAGCACAGGTGACGACGCAGTTGCAGAGTTCGTAAACGGCGAGGCTGTTTTCTACCAAAACGGCACATGGGCTTACAACGACGTTTCAAGCATTGGCGATGAAAACCTAGGTATGCTTCCTATTTATATTGGCGCAGAGGGCGAAGAGAACCAAGGCCTTTGCACAGGTAGCGAAAACTACTGGGTAGTTAACAATTCAGCAGCTGAAGAGGACATAATGGCTACGCTTGACTTCCTTGCATGGGTTGTAACAAGCGAAACAGGCAAAGCGTCACTTTCACAAGACATGGGCTTTGTTTGCCCGTTCTCAGGCTTCACAGGCGAATACTTGCCTTCTAACCCGCTTATTATGGCGGCTGACGAGTACCTTGCAGCAGGCGCAACAAGCGTTAGCTGGAACTTCCCAACAATGCCTAGCGAAGAGTGGAAAAACGGCGTTGGCACAGCACTTACAGCATATGCTGCAGGCGGCGACTGGGCAGAAGTTGAAGTAGCTTTTGTTGACGGCTGGGCAACAGAATATGAGTATGCAAACGGCTAATACTAATTAAAATCATGTCAACACTATCTAGGGGCGGCTTTGAAACGCCGCCCCTACAATATATTAAAAGGAGTGTGCCAACGTGGAAAAATCGTTAAGAAAATGGTTTCCGCTATTTGTGTTGCCAACACTTGTAGCATTTTCAATAGGCTTTTTGTACCCGTTTTTGCAGGGGCTTTATTTGTCTTTTACACAGTTCACAACAATAGACAGGGCAACTTGGGTTGGAATTGAGAATTATGTAAGGGCTTTTCAAGATACTGCATTTTGGGAGGCATTTTCATTTACGACGGTTTTCACGGTTGTGTCAACACTTACAATTAACTTGCTTGCGTTCTCAGTTGCACTGGCGCTTACAAGAAAAATTAAAGGCACAAACTTATTTAGAACAATATTTTTTATGCCGAACTTAATTGGCGGCATTGTTCTTGGCTACATTTGGCAAACACTTATAAACGGCCTTTTAGTAGCATGGCAGCAGCCGCTTTTGGCGCTTAATGAAGTGGCAGGCTTTTGGGGCCTTGTTGTTTTAATGAGCTGGCAACAAGTGGGCTATATGATGATTATCTATATAGCAGGGCTGCAAAATGTATCGCCCGATTTGCTTGAGGCAGCGCAAATTGACGGCGCCTCGGCGTGGAAAACGCTTATAAGCGTGAAACTGCCCATGGTTATGCCGAGCATAACAATTTGCACGTTTTTAACGCTTACAAATTCGTTTAAGCTGTTCGACCAAAACCTCTCGCTAACAAACGGCGAGCCCGGCGGCGCAACAGACATGATTGCAAAAAATATATACGACACTTTCTATTCACGCGCAGGCGCACAGTGGAAAGGCATAGGCCAGGCAAAGGCCGTTATATTCTTTGTATTCGTTGTTATAATAGCGCTTGTTCAGCTTAGGGCAACACGCAAAAGGGAGGTACAGCAATAATGAAAAACACAAAAACAATAAACGGCATTTTAACAGCCTTTTTTGCTGTTGTTATACTTTTTTATGTGTACCCAATTGTGCTTGTAATTATAAACTCGCTTAAAATAGAAGAGACAATTACAACAGACACAATTTTTCAATTGCCTAACGCTGAAACTTTTGCCGGCTTTGAAAATTTTGTTATAGCTTTTAGCTCACAGGGCTTTTTGCAAAGCTTTTTTTACAGCTTGTTTATTACGGTAACGGGTGTTGCGCTAATTTTGCTTTGCTGTTCTATGTGCGCATGGTATATAACAAGGGTGAAATCTCTTTTTTCAAAAGGTATGTATTATTTGTGCGTTTTCAGCATGGTTGTGCCTTTTCAAATGGTAATGTTCACACTGTCTCAAACGGCAGACAGGCTAAAGCTAAACTCTCCATATACAATAGGCGTAATTTACCTTGGCTTTGGCGCAGGGCTTGCTGTGTTTATGTTCAGCGGCTTTGTAAAAAGCATACCGCTTGAAATTGAAGAGGCCGCAACAATTGACGGTTGCAACCCTCTTGTGGCATATTTCAGAATTGTAATGCCCATTTTAAAGCCCACACTTATTTCCGTGGCAATTTTACAAGCGATGTGGATTTGGAACGACTATCTACTGCCAACACTTGTGTTAGACATAAGAAAATACCGCACTATACCAATGCTTATTCAATATTTCCGCGGCTCTTACGGGCGCGTTGAAATTGGGCCCATGATGGCGAGCATTGTTTTAACCGTTGTGCCTATAATTGCATTTTACATTGCGGCGCAAAAATATATTATTGAAGGTGTAGTTGCAGGGGCGGTGAAAGGATAATGAGAGCAGCCGGGATTTTAATGCCTGTTTCGTCGTTGCCCTCGCCTTACGGCATAGGCACTGTGGGCAAAGCGGCTTATGAGTTTGTTGATTTTTTGGCAAAAGCAAAACAGCGGTACTGGCAAATTTTGCCCCTTGGCCCAACAGGCTACGGCGACAGCCCCTACCAAAGTTTTTCAGCTTTTGCGGCAAACCCTTATTATATTGATTTGGATTTGCTTATAAAAGAAAAATTATTAACGCAAAAAGAAGTTGACGCCGCAGATTTTGGAAATGTAAAAGACGGCATTGATTACTACAAGCTTTTTAAAAACAGAAAGCCACTTTTAAACCTTGCCGTTAAGCGTTTTAATACAGGCGGCAAAAAGTTTAAGGCGTTTCAAAAACAGCACGAGCACTGGCTTTCAGACTATGCAATTTTTATGGCGCTGAAAGAGGAGAACGACCATTGCGGCTTTTCAAAATGGAAAGATGATATTAGGAAAAGGGATAAAAAAGCAGTTGAAAAAGCAAAAGTGCGCCTTAAAGACGATGTTTTGTTTTGGCAAGTTGCGCAATATTTCTTTTTTAAGCAGTGGGGCGCATTAAAAGCGTATGCAAACAAAAAAGGCGTAAAAATTATTGGCGATATACCTATTTATGTCTCGCCTGATTCGTCTGACTTATGGGCACAGCCACAGCTTTTTCAAGTGGACACTGAGCGCAACATGACAGAAGTTGCAGGCTGCCCACCCGACGCATTTTCAGCTGACGGCCAACTTTGGGGCAACCCACTTTACGACTGGGACTACCACAGTGAAACAAACTACGAGTGGTGGATAAGCCGTATGCGCCATGCTTGCAGCATTTACGATGTTGTGCGAATTGACCACTTCAGGGGCTTTGCAGGTTACTATGCAATTAAAGCCGGCGCAAAAACCGCAAAAGACGGGCGCTGGCGCATTGGCCCTGCAAGCGCGTTTATTGACGCACTTAAAGCGGCAATACCGAACATGGATATTATTGCAGAAGATTTGGGCTTTTTAACACCGGACGTTCACGCGCTTTTAAAGCACAGCAATTTCCCCGGCACAAAAGTGTTGCAGTTTGCGTTTGACTCGCGCGATGAGAGCGATTATTTACCGCACAATTACGGCGCAAACTGTGTAGTTTACACAGGCACGCACGACAACACAACAATGGCAGACTGGGAAATTAGCGCACCTAAAAAAGACGTTGAATTCTGCAAAAAATACCTTGATATAAGCGAGAGCGACAATTTTGCACGCAAGTGCATAAGGGCATGTCTTGGCAGTGTATCTGACATGTGCATTATACCAATGGCAGACTGGCTAGACCTTGGCGAAAAAGCGCGTATAAACACGCCGTCTACAATTGGGGCAAACTGGCAGTGGCGCATAAAAGCAGGCGCCATTACGAAAGAATTTGCAAAAGAAATAGCGCTACTTGTGAAAATTTACGGCAGGGCAAGATGAAACAGCAGGGGCGGCCGATGGCCGCCCCTGCTGTTTCAATCTTACACTAAACAGAACACACTTCACGCCTAAAACCCAATCGGTGTTTTCCCAAACATTGTTATTGCATTTTTTGCAAGAACTTCCATTGAGTCTACAAAAAAACCACCTAACTTTTCGTCTCTTTTTACAATGCTAAGCTCTGTACAGCCTAAAATAACACACGAGCATTGTTTTTGCTCCATGTGCTTTGTTGCCGCATTAAAAATGTCCATGTCGGTAGCTTTTCCCTGCTTAACACAGCCGTAAATTATTTGCATAATATGCTTGTTATAAACATCATCGGGCAAAATACACTCAACATCGTGTTTTTCGCACATGCGCTGATATGTGCGGCTTTGCACTGTGCCGCTTGTTGCAAAAATACCCACAGGCCCGCCGCGCTTTTTTGCCTCAAGCACTGTTTGCTCTACCATGTTTAGTATCGGTATATCAATACATTCGTTTAACTTTTCATAAAAAAAGTGCGCGGTGTTGCATGGTATTGCAATTGCGTCGGCGCCGTATGTTACAAGCCGTTTTGCGTCCTCCACCATTATATCAAACGGGTTTTCGGTGCTTTCGCCTAAAATAAAAGCCGTTCTGTCGGGTGTAGTTGCGCGTGAGTTTAAAATAATATCTATGTGGTCTTGGTCTTTTTGCGCGCTTGTGTGCGTTGTTACAAGCTCGTAAAAATATACAGACGCAAGTGGCCCTAAACCGCCCAGTATACCAAGAGTTTTCGGTGTTTTTGTTTGTTTCATTTTTCCTCCTTACACAGTGAAAAATGCTTAAAATGTGCTTGCAAAAGCTTGCTGGTTTACTTAGTTAAAATTATTTAAAAAGTATACAATAAAAACATTGCCGTGTCAATTATTATAATATGTCGAAATTAATGCTATTTATACAATGTTTTCTTTACCTAATGTGTTGAAACCAAAGCAATTTTGTGATAATATAAAATGGAAATTATTTTATATTAGTATGAAATTGTTGTTTTTTTGAATTTTATGAACACTATTTTCAAAAAAATGTTGCATTTTTAGTATACTATTTGATATAATTTTTATAACGCAATAATTAAATTACAACTTGGGAGGATAAAAAATGGAAACTTTTAGCTTAAAAGGTAAAGTGGCACTTGTTACAGGTGCAAGCTACGGCATTGGCTTTGCAATTGCTTCGGCATATGCAAAAGCAGGCGCAACAATTTGTTTCAACGATTTGTCACAGGAGAATGTAGACAAGGGCCTTGCATCTTATGAAGAACTGGGCATTAAAGCACACGGCTACGTATGCAACGTTTGCGACGAGGCAGCTGTTGCAAAACTTGTAGAGCAAATTGAAAAAGAAGTTGGCGTAATTGACATTCTTGTTAACAACGCAGGCATCATTAAACGCATACCTATGTGCGAGATGAGCGCAGAGGACTTCCGCCAAGTTATAGATGTAGACTTAAACGCACCGTTCATTATGGCAAAAGCAGTTATACCTGCTATGATTAAAAAAGGCCACGGCAAAGTTATTAACATTTGCAGCATGATGAGTGAGCTTGGCAGAGAAACCGTAAGCGCATACGCTGCGGCAAAAGGCGGCCTTAAAATGCTTACAAGGAACATTTGTTCTGAGTACGGCAGGTTTAACATTCAGTGCAACGGCCTTGGCCCGGGCTACATAGCAACACCGCAAACAGCACCGCTTAGAGAGCCACAAGCAGACGGTTCAAAACACCCGTTTGACCAATTCTTAATGGCTAAAACACCGGCAGAGCGTTGGGGCACACCTGAAGACCTTGCAGGCCCTGCGGTTTTCCTTGCAAGCGATGCTTCAAACTTTGTTAACGGCCATGTTTTGTACGTTGACGGCGGTATACTAGCATACATTGGTAAACAACCTTAATTTATAATTATATGGAGAGTAAAAAATGAAAGTTGCTCAAATTACAGATAAAAAAGTTTTAAAAGTTGTAGACATGGCTGAGCCGCAAATTAAAAGCGCAACAGACGTTAAAGTTAAAGTTAAAGCTGTTGGCATTTGCGGAACAGACCTGCACATCTACAAAGAGGGCCGCGCTGACGTTGCTTTTCCGCGCATTATGGGGCACGAGCTCTCAGGCGAAGTTGTTGAAATTGGCGCAGACGTTAAAGGCTTAAAAGTGGGCGACAGAGTTGTGCTTGACCCCGTTTTTGCTTGCGGAACTTGCCCTACTTGCCAAAAAGGCTACCAAAATGTTTGCTCAAACGTAAAATGCTACGGCGTTCAAATGGACGGTGGCTTCGCAGAATATATTGTTGAAAACGAAAAGCACTTCTATGCTTTCCCGTCTTCAATTTCATTCGAGCAAGCTGCACTTGCAGAGCCGTACTCAATAGGTGTAAACATTCTTGACAGAGCAATGGCAACAGAAAAAGACAACATTATTGTTATAGGCTCGGGCACAATTGGGCTTGCAATTTTGCAAGTTGCAAAAGGCATTGGCGCACGCGTTTTTGTTGCCGACGTTGTTGACACAAAGCTTAACAAGGCAAAAGAGCTAGGCGCAGACGAGACATGCAACAGCAAAACAGAAGATTTGGCCGCAAAAGCAGAGGCATTTGCACCGGGCGGCTTTGACGTTGTTATTGACGCCGTTGGCGTTACAGCGCTGTTCCAACAATCAATTGAATATGCCGCACCACGCGCTAGGGTTATGTCAATAGGCTTCACGGCAGAGCCTGCACAAATTTCGCCAATTGTTGTTACAAAGAAAGAGCTTAGCATTATAGGCTCACGTATGAACAACTTCAAATTCCCCAAAACAATGGAAATGTTACTTGCAGGAAAACTTAATGCTGACGATATGGTGTCGAAAAAATATGCTATTGATGACATACAAAAAGCGTTTGAAGACACATTGTCAGACGGCGAAAATACTGTTAAAACATTAATTGTGTTTTAATTATTTTCGTGTTAGGTGAAAATTTTACTTAGCTTTGTAAGGTTTTTACTTGCTATAAGCTAAATTTGGGGTATTATACCTCAGCACTAATAAAATAACCGCTTACAGCAATAGCAGTAGGCGGGAATTTTTTTGTTGAAGTAATAATGCCATGCTTTACTGTTAAAACTTTATTAAAAATTAAGTTAATTTTAATGGCGTGTAACTAAATTTGCATTAATATTTAACCTTATAAAAATTCACACAAGTTTAATATAAAATTCGTTGACTTTTTCGCCAAAAAAGCTTATAATTTTCTATTTAGAAGCCTTATTTTTCAGCTGGCGCACACACGTGTGGTAGGCTATTGTAAACACCTAACGCAGGTGTTTACAAACAAAGACTGTGCTATGTGTTTGCACGGTCTATATATCAAAAGCTAACAATTACACTTTATGCATATAGATGGCTTTAATTAAGTTAACCTCGGAAAGGGCGTAAATTATGTTTCGCATAGGCCTTGATGTCGGCTCTACCACATTGAAATGTGTGGTAATAGACGAAAAAAATAATATAGTTTTTAACAGTTATGAGAGGCATTTCTCACAAATTGCAGAAAAAACAAAAATTCTGCTTTTAGCAATAGCTGAAAAGTTTAAAAACGAAAAACAATTTGATATAAAAATTTCAGGTTCTGCTGGCATGGGCTTTTCAAAGCGCATGGGCATAGCGTTTGTGCAAGAAGTTTTTGCAACGAGGCACGCCGTTAATGCTATGTTGCCCGGCACAGATGTAGTTATTGAACTGGGCGGCGAAGATGCGAAAATTTTGTTTTTGAGCGGAATGCTTGAAGTGAGAATGAACGGTAGCTGTGCAGGCGGCACAGGTGCATTTATTGACCAAATGGCAACACTTTTGTCAATTGACCCAATAGAGATGAACGAACTTGCCAAAAGCCACGAGAAAATTTACAGCATTGCCTCGCGCTGTGGCGTTTTTGCAAAAACAGACATTCAACCGCTTTTAAACCAAGGCGCGAAAAAGGAAGATGTTTCGGCAAGTATTTTTAACGCCGTTGTAAACCAAACAATTGCAGGCCTTGCACAAGGGCGCACAATTGAGGGCAATGTGCTTTATTTGGGCGGCCCGCTTACATTTTTTTCAGAGCTTAGAAATGCTTTTGACACAACTTTAAAGCTGTCGGGTACTGCGCCCGAAAATGCACTCTACTACGTTGCACTGGGTGCGGCGCTTGTGGAGGATAGCTCTGTTTTTGAAATTGACGAGCTTGTGCATAAAATAGACACTCTTTCTAACGATGAGGGTTACGCAAGCTGTGAGCCGCTTTTTGCAAGCGAAGAAGAATATGAGGACTTCCAAAAGCGCCACAAAATAGAAGAAATTGTTACAAAACCGCTAAAAGGCAAGGCGTACATAGGCGTGGACGCAGGCTCTACAACACTTAAAGCCGTGCTTATTGGCGAAGATGAGGAAATAGCGCTTTATAAATATACGCAAAATAACGGCACGCCTGTGCCTATTGTAAAAGAATTTTTGCAAGAGGTATACGAAAAATTCCCTGATATTGAGATAGCCGGCTTTGCAACAACGGGCTATGGCGAAGAGATTATTAAAAACGCTTTTTATGCCGACATTGGCATAGTGGAGACAATGGCGCACTTTACAGCCGCGAAAAAGTACGACCCGTCGGTAGATTTTATTATAGACATAGGCGGGCAAGACATAAAGTGCTTTAAAATAAGAAACGGCGCAATAGACAACATATTCTTGAACGAGGCATGTTCGTCGGGTTGCGGCTCGTTTTTGCAGACGTTTGCAGAGGTGCTTGGCAAAAGCACAGAAGAATTTTCACAGCTTGGGCTTTTTGCAAATAAACCTGTCGATTTGGGCTCAAGGTGCACTGTGTTCATGAATTCGTCTGTAAAACAAGCGCAAAAAGATGGCGCAAGCATTGAGAATATCTCAGCAGGGCTATCAATAAGCGTTGTGAAAAACGCCATATATAAGGTAATAAGAATGAGTAGCCCCGAAGCACTTGGCAAGCACATAGTTGTGCAAGGCGGCACATTTTTAAACGATGCCGTTTTAAGGGCTTTCGAAAAAGAGACAAAAACAAGCGTAACACGCCCCGATATTGCAGGCCTTATGGGCGCATTTGGAGCGGCACTTTACGTAAAGTCGCACTTCAAAGGTAAAAGCGGCATTATAAACAGCGAAGATTTGGCAAACTTTAAGCACGAAGTTAAGGCAACAACGTGTAACTTGTGCGCAAATAAATGCAAGCTAACAGTTAACATATTTAAAGGCGGCGCAAGGTTTATTGGCGGCAACCGCTGTGAAAAGCCGCTTAAAATGAAAAAGACAAGCGAAATTTACAACTTATATGAGTACAAAAAGCAACTTCTTGCGCAGTATTCAAGCTTTGAGGGCATAAGAGATACAATAGGCATACCCATGGTTTTGAATATGTTCGAGCTATTGCCGTTTTGGCATACATTTTTTAAACAACTTGGGTTCGGCGTTCGCGTTACAGAATACTCAACAAGAGAGCTTTACTTAAAAGGGCAACATAACATACCGTCCGACACTGTTTGCTACCCTGCTAAAATTGTGCACGGGCATATTGAACATCTAATTGATGACGATGTAACGTCTATTTTCTACCCGTGCATGAGCTATAATTTTGACGAGGACAAAGGCGACAACCATTACAATTGCCCCGTTGTTGCATACTACCCCGAGGTTATAGGTGCAAATACACCGCAACTGGCGGCAAATAATATTAAGTTTATAAAAGACTATGTGGGCCCACACAGAAAGAAAGATTTTGCAAAGAAAATTTGCACTATACTAAATGATAATTACGGCGATGTTAAGCTTGACGATGTTAAAAACGCGGCTGAAAAGGCGTATGTTGAGTATGAAAACTACATGCAAAAGTTGCGTGTAAAAGGCGAGGAATTTTTAACGCTTGGAATAGAGAAAAACTTGCCTATAATTGTGCTGGCAGGGCGCCCCTACCACCTTGACCCTGAAATTAGCCACGGAATAGATAAACTAGTGTGCGACTGCGGCGCCGTGCTTGTTACAGAGGACACTGTGGGGCACTTAGAACAAAAGTTTAAAACAACTGTTTTGAACCAGTGGACGTATCAATCTCGCCTTTACACTGCTGCAAAATACATAGCAAAAAGCAGTTATAAAGACATAAATTTTGTTCAATTAGTGTCGTTCGGCTGTGGTGTAGACGCCATTACAACTGACGAAATAAGAAAGATTTTAGAGCAAAAAAACAAAATTTATACGCAGATAAAAATTGATGAAATTACAAACCTTGGCGCTGTTAAAATAAGGTTAAGAAGCCTTTTTGCCGCAACGGCAAATGATTAAACTTACATTCCGGAAAGGCAAGAAAATGCAAAGAATTGAATTTACAAAAGAAATGCGAAAAACGCATAAAATACTGTTCCCCAACATGCTAGACGTGCACTTTCGCATTTTGCAAAAGGTGTTTATAAGCCACGGCTATAACGTGGAATTGCTAACACAAACAGACCAAAAACTTGTTGACGAGGGGCTAAAGTACGTACATAACGACACATGCTACCCTGCGCTGTTAACAATAGGGCAAATGATAGACGCACTTAAAAGCGGCAATTACGACCTTGAGCACACTGCGCTTATGATGACACAGACGGGCGGCGGGTGCAGGGCGTCTAATTACATTCACCTTTTGCGCAAGGCACTTGAAGCCGCCGGCATGGGGCAAATCCCCGTTATATCTGTTAATATATCGGGGCTAGAGAGCAACAGTGGCTTTAAAATAACGCTTCCGCTGGTAAGAAAAAGCCTGGCGGCTATAATATACGGCGATTTAATTATGCTGCTTGATAACCAGACAAAACCGTACGAAGTACAAGAGGGTGCAAGTGCCGAGCTTGTTACAAAGTGGACAAATAAAATAAGCGAGCAATTTGAGCACGGCAAGGCAATGAGTGCAAAGCAAATGGCCGTTATTTTAAAGCAAATAGTTAACGATTTTGAAAAAGTGCCAAAAAAGGACATTAAAAAAATAAAAGTTGGCATAGTGGGCGAAATATACGTTAAATATTCCGCACTTGCCAACAATAATTTAGAGGCCTTTTTGGCACAGCAGGGCTGTGAAGTTATGGTGCCGGGGCTACTTGGCTTTTTGCTGTTTAAAGTAGATAACAGGCTAGAGGACATTAACCTTTACGGCGGTAGCTTTTTGAAAAAGTTTGTTGTTAAGGTGTTGTTTAACTACTTGCGCAATTTTGAAACACAGCTTATAAAATCGCTAGAGGGTACGGCATTTACTGCGCCGGCAACATATGCGCACCTAAAACATATTGTTAAGCCGTACATAGGCCTTGGCTGCAAAATGGGCGAGGGCTGGCTGCTTACAGCAGAAATGCTTGAGCTTATTGAACAGGGCTACGGCAACATAGTGTGCGCACAGCCGTTTGGCTGTTTGCCAAACCATATAGTGGGCAAAGGCATGATACGCAGTATAAGGCAGACGCACCCAAATGCAAACATAGTGCCTATTGATTTTGACCCCGGCGCCACAAAAGTTAACCAAGAGAACAGAATTAAGCTAATGCTCTCGGTTGCGCAGTAGAGGTTAGATTAGTGCCAAAGGGCAATTCTTTTATAAGTAAACCCCATATAAAAAGCAAGCTGACACTTTGCAAACAAAGTGTCAGCTTGTTTTTATTAATAATTGCAACAGCCTAAAATATATTTTTCGCGTACGCTTTTATATTACATTGTCAAGCCATCTGCGTTTAAGTTCGTTTTCTTCACTTACTTGTGTTTTTGCGTTTATAAGCTCTTGATAAAACTCAGCAACATTTTTCGCAAAATTTAGCTTAGAGAATTTTTGTGCTATTTTTTTTGCACAATCGGCCATTTTGTCCTTATCGTCCCTGCTTATAAACAAGTTTAGCTTCTCGTGAAACTCGCTCTCGTTTTCGAAGCCATAGCCGTTTTCGCCCTCTATTAGCACACCGTTTAAGCAGTCGTCGTTGCGGCAAAGAAGCGGCGTGCCACATGCAAGCGCTTCAACATACGTAAGGCCTTGCGTTTCGCTTTTAGAAGCAGAGACAAAAAGGTCTGCCATTTTGTAGTAGTTTATAACTTCGGTGGGGGCTATCATGCCTGTAAAAACTACTTTGTGCCCAATGTTAAGCGTTTGAACAAGCTGTTCAAGCTCTTGCTTATAAGGGCCGTCCCCTACAATTACAAGTGATATATTGTCAATATTTTTAATGTTCTCAATAAGCTCTGAAATATTTTTCTCTTTGCCCACACGGCTTACACTTAGGCAAACAAGGTTTTGTTTAGGTATGTTCAAGCTAGCTTTTAGTTCGCTTAAATACTCGAAATTTGTAGGCTCTGCAAATTTTTCAAGCGAAATACCGCTAGGTATGCACTTAAGAGGGCATCCTACGCCGTAATTGCTCAGAAGGTCGAACGTTTTCTGCGCAGGGGCAATCATGCCGTCAACATAGTCGCTAAATATGTTTGTCAGCGTCATAACAACTTTTTTGCCCACTGTTTTCGACGGTGAAAAATAGTGCGTGTAGTCTTCGTACATTGTGTGGTAAGTGTGCACATGCGGTGTTTTTAATTTGCGCGATACTTTAGCCGTTATGGGCAAAATGCTAAATTCGCTTTGCGTGTGTATAATATCGGGTGCCCAGTCAAGAATATCATCAACTTCGTTTTTACTAGTCCTTATTTTAAAGCGTGCGTCAGGGTAAACCCTGCCCACATCAAGGGAGCCAATATAATAAACACCATCGTCGTAATAAGACTCAAGCGTGTTTGAAAGCGTAATTATACGCACATCGTGCCCAAGCTCTGTAAGGCCTGCTTTTAAGTTTAGCGTAGACGTAACAACGCCGTTAACACTAGGCACATAAGTGTCTGTTCCTATCAGAACCCTCATGCATTTTCCTCCTAAATATGTTTTATATTTAATTAAAACATTGGGCAATAAATTTAATATACTGTATTATTATAAAAAAAACATGGCGTTTTGTCAATTTAAAATACTATTTTTTACGTATTGCCCATATTGCGTGTACAGTATATTAATATTATATGCATAAAACTTACAAAATAATTCTAGGCATAACAATATGAAACCGCCGAATAACGGCGGTTTCATTAGCAACTAAATTTAATTATTCATACCTCAAAGCGTCAATAGGGTCAAGCTTTGCGGCTTTATTTGCAGGGTAATAGCCAAAGAAAATGCCTATACCCACTGAAAAGCCTACGGCAATTGCTATGCTGGTAACGTCTGCCGTTGCAGGGAATTGCAAAAGCGACGACGCAAATGAGCCAAGCGCAACACCGAATGCAATGCCTATAATACCGCCTATAAGGCAAATTATAGCGCTTTCTGTAATAAACTGCATTCTAATTGAAAAGTTAGTTGCACCAAGTGCTTTGCGTGTGCCAATTTCTTTTGTGCGCTCTGTAATGCTAACAAGCATAATGTTCATAACGCCTATGCCGCCCACAATAAGCGATATTGCCGCAACAGCCGCTATTGCAAGCTGTAATGTAGAAAGCATACTTTGCATTGATTCTATTAAGCTCTCTATCGCAAACGAGAATATCTCGTAATTATTATTTTGCGAGTAATAACGCGTATTTAGATAATTTTGCATGTCTGTCGCAACAGTGGCGCTGTCTGCGCCTGCGGCCGTTAAAACAGTAACACTGGAATAGCCGTCGGCGGCGTTTGTTATGTGCTGTGCCACGGTGTATGGTATATATGCTGTTGTGCTAAGGTCTTGGTCACTTCCTGTTGTGAATGTAAAAGCCGACGCTACATATTCATAAACGCCCACAACTGTGTAAAGTGCAGGTGTGCGCCCTTGTGCCTCAAGCATAATTTCTGTGCCTATGGGGTTTTCGTCTATGCCTAAATTTTCTGCAAATAGGTCTGATATAACAACAAC
>CAYJHA010000009.1:28123-32667 GCA_964369785.1 uncultured Bacteroides sp. | reverse complement strand
AGGCGTTTTCCGCAGAAAACGAAACCTTATCAAATTTCGGCAAAAGCGCGCAAAATTGCAAGCCCTTTTTCGCCGCTTTTTTCCGGATGGAACTGGCAGCCGTGCACGTTGCCGCTACTTACTGCCGCTGTAAGCTCAATGCCGTACTCTGCTGTTGCGCACGTTGCGGCGGCGCAGTTCTTAGCATAGAACGAGTGCACAAAATACACGCTGTCCCCGTTTTCGGAATTCTTCATAATAGCGCTGTTTTTTTGCTTAATTATAAGCTCATTCCAACCCATATGCGGCACTTTATAACTAAAATTATTCGCCATCAAATCGGGCTTTATCGGGTGCACCTCACCGCTTATAAAGCCCAGCCCTGTGTGTTCGCCGTACTCAAAGCCTCGCTCAAACAAAAGCTGCATACCAAGGCAAATGCCAAGCAGTGGCTTGCCCTCGCTTACCAGCTTCTTTAAAACAGGCACAAGCCCCGTCATTTCAAGCTTTTTTGCGGCATCGCCAAAAGCGCCAACACCCGGCAAAATTATGTGGCTCGCGTTTTCAAGCACATTTTCGTCGGCTGTAACAACGGCCTCGTAGCCCAAATATTTAAGCGACGACGATAAGCTGAATAAGTTGCCCACACCGTAGTCAATTATTGCAATTTTCGGCATTAAAATGCTCCATTCCGCCGCTCAGCGTCGGCACAAAATAAAAATGAAATCTCGATCTTATCACGCTGAGTATCGGAATGATAAGAGCATTTTTTTGCGCATAGGGGCGGTTATCGCCCTGCGCATCGCCCCTGCGAGGGTTAGTTTGAAATTTGTTTCAAACTAACATACCTTTCGTTGACGGCATTTCGCCTGCGTACTTCTCATCTATTGCAGTTGCAATGCTTAGTGCACGTGCCACCGCTTTAAACGCACCCTCTATAATGTGGTGGTTGTTGTCGCCTGCCAGTTTATTTATATGTAAGCTCATCTTACAATTTCGCACAAAACCCAGCCAAAACTCCTTAACAAGCTCTGTGTCAAACGTGCCAACTTTCGACGTTGTAAGGCATAAATCACAGCACAGTACATCACGCCCGCTTATATCAACAGCCGCCAAAATAAGCGCTTCATCCATTGGCAGTGTGAAACTGCCATAGCGCTGTATGCCCTTTCTGTCGGCAAGCGCTTTGCTGAACGCCTGCCCAAGGCAAATTGCAACGTCCTCAACCGTGTGGTGTGCGTCAACGTGTATGTCGCCAGTGCACTCTACCGTTAAATCGAACTTGCCGTGGTATGTGAAAAGCTCTAGCATATGGTTTAAAAAGCCACTGCCGGTGTTAATTTTGTACTTACCCGTGCCGTCTAAATTCAGTTTCAGCGCAATGTCGGTTTCACCGGTTTTGCGTTTTACTTCTGCTGTTCTGTTTGCCATATTAGCCTCCGTTTAATGAATTTTAACCACATACAAAACATGTGGGGTGTAGCGGTTATTGTGAAAAATTGTGGTGCACTATTGCGGCGAATTTATCATTTTTTTCGTCACATCAATAAATTTTTGCATTTCTTCTTCTGTTCCAATCGTTATTCGCACACGGTTTTTAATTCTGTCAACATTAAAGTGGCGCACAAGAATATTGCTTTTTCTAAGTTTATTATAAAATCCCTCGCCCGTCAATGGCTCGGGCGGCTCTGCAAACAAGAAATTTGCCGTGCTATCAGTTAATTGAAAACCCATTTCCAAAAGTGCTGCCCCTGTTTTTTCACGCACTTTTATAATTTCATTACAGCACATTTTAAAATACAACTCATCATCAAGCGCACATTTGCCTGCTATAAGCGACATCCTATTTAAATTGTACGGGTTAAAACTAAATTTTACCGTGTTCAAATCTGCAATTATATCACTGCTTGAAACTGCATAGCCTATGCGTGCGCCGGCAAGGTTTCTGCTTTTTGAAAAAGTACCTATCACAAGCAAATTGTCATGCTTTTTCAAAAGAGATACAGCACTTTTTGCGCCAAAGTCCACATATGCTTCGTCTATAACAACAAGCCGCTGTTTATCTTGCAAAAGCAATTTTTCAATGCTTGAAAGCGAAAGTGCAATGCCCGTTGGTGCATTTGGGTTTGCAATAAACAGCGTGCCTTTTTCGCCCTCGTAGTCGTTTACATCTATTGTAAAATCTTGCCTCAGCGGAATAATTTTTGCATTTACACCGTAAAGCCCTGCAAAAACAGGGTAAAAACCATACGTTATATCGGGGAAAACCGCCCCATTCTCACAAAGCGCATTAAACGCAAACGCAAGCAGTTCGTCAGAGCCATTGCCCACTGTAACCATATTACGCTTTACACCGTACGCCTTTGAAAGTGTGCTTAAAAACTCGTCACACTCAGGGTCCGGGTACAGTCGCAGGTCATCAAAATCGCACGTATGCAAGGCTTTTTTTACAAGTGTACTTGGGGGAAAAGGGCTCTCGTTAGTATTTAGCTTAATTAAATTTTTAAGCCCTTTAGGCTGTTCACCCGGCGTGTACGGCACAAGTGCACTTAGTTTTTTATCTAAAAATTTGCTCATGTTTCGCCATCCTCAAAACGTATTGAAACACTCTTCGCGTGGGCATGTAAGCCTTCGCTTTCGGCAAGGCGCACAACGTCATCTTTCACGCTTGCAAGCGCCTGTTTCGTGTAGTATATAAAGCTGGACTTCTTAACAAAATCGTCTACCGAGAGCGGCGAAGAAAATTTTGCCGTGCCGTTTGTGGGCAGTGTATGGTTTGGGCCCGCAAAGTAGTCTCCCAGCGCTTCAGGTACATTTTTGCCTAAAAAGATACTGCCCGCATTTTTAATGCTATTCAAATAATTAAACGGCTCGTCCACACATATCTCAAGGTGTTCAGGTGCTATTTCATTCGAAATTTCAACGCCCTGCATTAAATCATCGGCAATAATTATTTTGCCGTTATTATCAATTGACGCACGTGCAATTTCACTGCGCGGCAAAAGCGGTATTTGCTTTTCAAGCTCCTCGGCAACGTTTTTCGCAAGCGCTTCACTGTCGCACACAAGCACGGCGGTTGCCATTTTATCGTGCTCTGCTTGGCTTAGCATGTCTGCCGCAACGTGTGCCGCGTTAGCTGTTTTGTCTGCAATTACAAGTATTTCGCTCGGGCCTGCAATCATGTCAATGTCCACAAGGCCAAAAACAAGCTGTTTTGCCGTTGCCACAAAAATGTTGCCCGGGCCTACTATTTTGTCTACTTTCGGCACACTTTGCGTGCCATATGCAAGTGCCGCAATTGCCTGCGCGCCGCCTGTTTTAAAAATATGCGTAACGCCTGCAACTTTTGCCGCCGTTAAAATTTCGGGCGGCACGTTGCCGTCTTTATTGGGTGGTGTAACCATAACAATTTCGCTTACGCCTGCAAGTTTTGCAGGTATTGCATTCATTAAAACGCTTGACGGATACCTTGCTGTGCCGCCCGGCACATACAGCCCTGCACGCTGAACCGGCATTACTTTTTGCCCTAAAATAACGCCGTCTTTCTCATTCACAACAAAGTTTTCACGTATTTGCCTTTTGTGAAAGTCTTCAATATTCGCCGCCGCTTTTTTTAGCGAGCTTACAAATTCAGGCGCGGCGCTTTTATATGCATTTTCAATCTCGTCTTCGCTAACACGTAAATTTTCAACATAAACACCGTCAAATTTTTCGGTGTATTTTTTCACTGCTGCGTCTTTGTTTATTTTAACGTCTTGCAAAATTTCGTTTACAGCGGCAAAAATTTCTGCGCTTGCGCTTTCCTCGCCCCTGTAAAGTATGTCGCTAAGTGCAACTTCGGCGCACTTCATTATTTTTATCATAATTCACCCAACCTTTTTACTTTTGCCTATATTGTTGCATTATGTGCGCATTGCACAAAAAAACTATACATCCCTCTTTATTTTACTATTTTTTCAAGCTCATTACAAATTTTTCTTATCTCATCGTCAAAAAACGGGTACGCCGCCTTATTTGCTATAAGCCTTGCAGAGCTGTTTGCAATGTCGGCAAAAACGCTTAAGTCGTTCTCTTTAAGTGTTGTGCCTGTTTCTACAATGTCTACAATAACGTCAGACAGCCCCAAAATAGGTGCAAGTTCAATGCTTCCGTTTAGCTTTATAATTTCTATGCGGCGGCTAAGCGAGCCGTAATATTCACGCGCAACATTTGCATATTTAGTGGCTACTCTCAGCGGCAGGCTTATGTCTTCTTTCCAGCCGTTTTTTGCCGCCACAGCAATGCGGCACTTGCCAATGTTTAAATCTAAAAGCTCATACACATCAGGGCGTGTTTCCATAAGCGTGTCTTTGCCAACAACGCCCAAATCTGCCGCGCCGTGCTCAACATAAATTGCAACATCGCTTGGTTTAACAAGCAAATATCTCACGCCTTTTTTGGCGTTCTCAAACACAAGTTTTCTGTTATCTTCTTTAATTTCGGGGCACTCGTAGCCTATTTGTGAAAACAAATCGTACACTTTGTCGCCCAGCCTACCTTTAGGAAGTGCTATATTCAGCATTTTA
>CAYJHA010000009.1:21247-28023 GCA_964369785.1 uncultured Bacteroides sp. | reverse complement strand
TATCACCTCATTTTCGCCGTTTATCTTTATTATATTTTTTGCACGCAAATTATTTTGTTCTTGCGTTGCGCCTGTTGCCAAAACGCTTCTGCCCTCGTTTTGCAGTTTAATAACTTCGCTTATAACAAAGGCCGGGTTTGTGCCTTCTTCATAAAAAACAAGCGTGTCAACGTCAAAATTTTCGCTTTTTGCAAACGCACGGCCAATTTCTGTTAAATAAACAGCAAAGCCAAACGCACACTGCGGCTTTGAAAAACTGCGCATTAAATTGTCGTATCTGCCGCCCACAAGCACAGCGCTTGGCACATTTTTAACATAGCCGTGTAACATGATGCCGTTGTAGTAGTCAATGTCGCTTGTTATTGAAAAATCTATTCGCAACTTGCCGCTTTGCTTTGTTTGCTTCAAAACTTCGTATATTGCACTTAAAGATTCCGCCGCCGCCTGCATTTGCCCATTGCAAACAAGTTTTTTTGCACGGGGTAACGTAGTTTCAAAATCTCCCGACAGCATGGCAAGCTCAGTTAAAGCCTGCGTTTTTTGTTGTGTGCAGTTTGCCTTTTTGGCAATGGCTTTTAGCTCGTGAATATTTTTATTCCTTATTGCCTCACGCATTTGCGCCTGTGCCTCAATGTTTTCGGTGGCATCGTTTAAAAGCCCTGTTACAAAGCCCATGTGGCTAATGTCAAGCACATATTCTTCACTTATTGCAAAAAGGCTTTGCCTTGCCATGTCTACAACTTCAGCGTCTGAATACACATCATTGCACCCTATAAACTCAACGCCCATTTGTTTAATTTCTTTTATGCCCTCACCGTGTGGCATTGCGCGAAATACGCTTTCGTTATAGAAAAGCTTTGAAACACTGTCGCTTTCTTTCGTGTTCTTAACAATGCTCATAGTCACATCGGGTTTTAGTGCTTTAAGCTTACCTTGTGCGTCGGTAAATGTAATTATGTTAGAATTGTTTAAAAAGCTCTTGTGGTTTACGTACATGTCGTAGCTCTCAAAATTGCTCATTTCGTACCTGCGGTAGCCAAATTTCACAAATATTTCGCGCAATGCATCAGTAACCATTTCTTCTTTAGACAAAGCTTTATAAATTAAGTTTTGTTTCATAAACTCTCACCTTTCTTGTATCTGCTTAATATAATATACACTATGTTTACACTTTAGTCAAGTAAATTGATAAAGTTTTAAATTTTCTTTTTTGGTTTTAAGTTAATTGACTATAACTATTGACAACCTCATGTGTTTTGTGATAGTATTTTAACATATAGTTAAATGCTGTGACAGGGAACAAAAATATTACACCGCACTTTGGGCAAAAGCCCTTTCAGAGAGCTGCTGTTTGGTGCAAAGCAGTGTCGGTTATATTCTACTCGCCCTTGAGCATACACCCGAAATTTTTTAAAGTAGGCGTGTACGGGTTCGGCTCCGTTATAATGCCGGGCTGTTAGCATGTTTAATGCGTGACGGCGCTAAGCGGTTGCATTTGCAACAATAAGAGTGGTACCGCGTGGATAGTTTTATCTTCGTCTCTTAGCCTATAATGGCTAGGGGCGTTTTTTATTGCCTTTTGGCCAAAAGAAGTTCCTGCCCATTAGCCTTACAAAAACGGCAGCGTAACTTCAAAAATTTAAAATCGAAAGGGAGAATTACAGATGAAAAATTACAAAAAATATGACAAGGGTTTTTACAGCCCACCCACGTGCAGTTTCAAATGGATGACAAAGCAAAAAATAGACAAAGCGCCACAGTGGTGCAGTGTTGACTTGCGTGACGGCAACCAAAGCCTAATTGTACCCATGAGCCTTGAGGAAAAAACAGAGTTTTTTAAATATCTTGTTAAAGTGGGCTTTAAAGAAATTGAGGTGGGCTTTCCTGCTGCCAGTGAAACGGAATACGACTTTTTGCGCAAGCTTATAGAGGAAAACCTTATACCCGAAGATGTTACGGTGCAAGTTTTAACACAGTGCCGCGAGCATATAATTCGCCGCACTTATGACGCACTTAAAGGTGCACCGAATGCTGTTGTGCACTTTTATAACTCTACAAGCGTTTCACAGCGTGAGCAAGTGTTCAAAAAGACAAAAGACGAAATAAAAGAAATTGCTGTTAGCGGTGCAAAGCTTGTAAAACAGCTTGCAGACGAATACGAGGGCAACTTCCGCTTTGAATACAGCCCTGAGAGCTTCACAGGCACAGAGCCTGAGTTCTCGCTTGATGTTTGCAACGCCGTTCTCGACATTTTACAGCCAAGCGAGACAAATAAAGTTATTATAAACTTGCCTGCAACAGTGTCTATGAGCATGAGCCACGTGTACGCAAACCAAATTGAGTATATGTGCGACAATTTAAAATACCGCGAAAACATTATTGTAAGCTTGCACCCACACAACGACAGGGGCTGTGGCGTTGCAGACGCTGAAATGGGCTTGCTTGCAGGCGCAGACAGGGTTGAGGGCACGCTGTTCGGAAACGGAGAGCGCACGGGCAACGTTGATATTGTGACGCTTGCAATGAACATGTACAGCCAAGGCGTAAACCCCGGGCTTGATTTTACAAATATGCCTGAGGTAGTGGCGCAATATGAAAAATACACTAACATGCGTGTTTATGAGCGTGCACCTTACGCAGGAGCACTTGTTTTTGCGGCATTTAGCGGCAGCCACCAAGACGCCATTGCAAAGGGCATGAAATGGCGCGAAGAGAACGAGCTTAACGTGTGGAATGTGCCGTATTTGCCCATTGACCCGAAAGACGTGGGTAGAGAGTACGAGACAGACGTTATTCGCATTAACAGCCAAAGCGGCAAGGGCGGCATAGGCTATTTGTTAGAGCAAAACTACGGTTACGACTTGCCTGCAAAAATGCGCGAGAGCCTTGGCTATATAGTAAAAGATTTGTCTGATAAAATGCAAAAAGAGCTGTCTCCGCGTGATATTTACAGCGTGTTCAAAGAACAATTTTTAAATAAAAAGTCACCGTTTGAAATACCCGAAGCACATTATATTCAAAAAGAAGATGCGCACGAACGCATTTATGCAATGGTTACGGCAATTGAAGACGGCATAACAGTTGAGTATACAGGCAAGGGCGAGGGGCGCCTTGAGGCTGTTGTTAACGCAATAACGGGCGGCAGTGGGCGCGAATTTACAATACTTAACTATCAAGAGCACTCACTATCGTCGGGCAGCAAGAGCCAGGCTGTGTCTTATGTTGGCTTACAGTGGGCAGATGGCACGCAAACCTGGGGCGCCGGAACGGACAGCGACATACTTGTGGCAAGCGTAAAAGGGCTTGCAAGTGCAATTTGTAACTATAATAATAAGTAAGCAAGCGCAAAATGCACTTGCAGTGAAAAGTGAAAAGTTATGGTGTTTTTTAATAAGCCAGCTACGCTAATTTTTTAAAAAAAAATTAAATTTGTTGCTTTAGCGACATATTTACTATTCACTATTCACTTAACACATTTCACAATAAAAAAGAAGGAGATTTTAAGCATGGGAATGACAATGACGCAAAAAATTCTTGCCGCACATGCAGGCAAAAGCTCAGTTGTAGCAGGCGAGCTTATTATGGCAGACCTTGACATGGTGCTTGGAAACGACATAACAAGCCCTGTTGCAATTAACGAGTTCGAAAAAGCAGGCTTTACGAACATATTCAACAAGGAAAAAATAAGCCTTGTTATGGACCACTTTGCACCGAACAAAGATATTAAGGCGGCACAGCAGACAAAACAAAGCCGCGAGTTTGCAAACAAATACGACATTTTGAACTTTTACGATGTTGGGAGCATGGGCATTGAGCACGCACTTCTACCCGAAAAAGGGCTTGTTGCCGCAGGCGATTGCATTATAGGCGCCGACAGCCACACGTGCACATACGGTGCGCTTGGTGCATTTAGCACAGGCGTTGGCAGCACAGACATGGCGGCAGGCATGGCTACGGGCAAATGTTGGTTTAAAGTGCCAAGTGCAATGCGCTTTAACTTAACAGGCAAGCTTTCAAAATACGTTAGCGGAAAAGACGTTATTTTGCACATTATTGGCAAAATTGGCGTTGACGGTGCACTGTACAAAAGCATGGAATTTGGCGGCGAGGGGCTAAAAAACTTGAGCATGGACGACAGGCTATGTATTGCCAACATGGCTATTGAAGCCGGCGCTAAAAACGGCATTTTTGAAGTTGACGACGTTACAATAAATTACATGAAAGAGCGTGTAAACCGCGAGTTTAAAGTGTATGCGCCCGATATAGATGCAGTTTACGATGAAGTTATTAACATTGATTTATCTACAATACGCCCGACTGTGGCGTTCCCCCACTTGCCCGAAAACGCAAGAACAATTGACACAATAGGCGCAGACGAAGTTAAAATTGACCAAGTTGTTATAGGCAGTTGCACAAACGGGCGCCTATCAGACATGGCAGAAGCGGCAGAGATTTTAAAAGGCAAAAAAGTGGCAAAAAATGTGCGTGCTATTGTAATACCTGCAACACAGCACATATATAAAGAGTGTATACGCCTTGGCTACCTGGACATTTTTATTGACGCAAACTGCGTTGTTAGCACGCCTACTTGTGGCCCATGTTTAGGCGGATATATGGGCATACTTGCAGAAAACGAGCGCTGTGTTGCCACAACTAACAGAAACTTTGTAGGCCGCATGGGCCACCCCGAGAGCGAAGTATACCTTGCAAGCCCGGCTGTTGCCGCCGCAAGTGCAATAACGGGCTACATATCAAACCCCGAGGAGGTGCTGAAATAATGCAAACAACAGTAAAAGGTAAAGTACACAAATACGGCGACAATATTGACACAGACGTTATAATACCTGCACGCTATTTAAACACACCAAACGCAAAAGAGCTTGCCGCGCACTGCATGGAAGACATTGACAAAGATTTTGTGAAAAATGTAAATGATGGCGACATTATTGTGGGCGGCTTTAACTTTGGGTGCGGCTCTAGCCGTGAGCACGCACCGCTTGCAATTAAAACATGCGGTGTATCGTGTGTTATAGCAAAATCTTTTGCGCGTATTTTTTATAGAAACGCAATAAATATTGGGCTTGCAATTTTGGAATGTGAAGAGGCAAGCGAAAAAATTAGCGCAGGCGATGAAGTAAGCGTTAATTTCGACACGGGTGTTATTACGAATATTACAAAAAACGAAACGTATAAGGCACAGGCTTTCCCCGATTTTATAAAGAATATTATTGAGCAAGGTGGGCTTTTGGTTTCACTAAAATAGGAGAATAGCGTGAAAAATCACGCTATCAATTATTTAAATGGCGTGCCGTCTCTGGCGGCACATGCCAATTAATCTCCATTCTGTGTGGGGATTTTTTAAAACTATTTGCACTATTCATAGTACAGAATGGAGATTAATATGACAAAAAACATAACAGTTTTAAAAGGCGACGGTATAGGCCCCGAAATAATTGAAGAGGCAATAAAGGTGTTGAACTCTGTTGCAAAAACATACGGTCACACGTTTAATTTTACATATGCAGACATCGGCGGCTGTGCCATAGACAACACAGGCGAGCCACTGCCGCAAAGCACTGTAACAGCATGCAAAAGCTCTGACAGTGTGCTACTGGGTGCTGTTGGCGGCCCGAAATGGGACACATTACCCGGCGACAAGCGCCCCGAAAAAGGCCTGCTTGGCATACGCAAAGAAATGGGCTTATTCTCAAACATGCGCCCTGCAAAAATGTTCAAACAACTTGCAGACGCAAGCCCATTAAGACACGACATAGTTGAAAAAGGCATTGACTTTATGGTGGTGCGTGAACTTACAGGCGGCGTTTATTTTGGCGAGCACACAACGCAAACAATAAACGGCGAGCGCGTTGCAACTGACGTTTTACCGTATGCAGAGCATGAAATTCGCCGTATTATGAAAGCAGGCTTTGAAACTGCACAAAAAAGGCGCAAAAACCTTGTGAGTGTAGACAAAGCAAACGTGCTTGACACGAGCCGTTTGTGGCGCGCAGTTGCAAACGAAGTTGCAGAGCAGTACCCCGATGTAGAGTTCAGCCACATGCTTGTAGACAACTGCGCAATGCAAATTGTAAAAGACCCGTCGCAATTTGACGTTATAGTTACAGAGAACATGTTTGGCGACATTTTGACAGATGAGGCCAGCATGATAACAGGTAGCATAGGCATGATACCGTCATCAAGTTTGGGCGAGGGCACATGCGGATTGTATGAGCCCATACATGGCTCTGCACCCGACATTGCAGGCCAAAACAAAGCAAACCCAATTGGCACAATTCTTGCCGCAGCTATGATGCTTAAATACTCATTTGACATGGAAAAAGAGAGCGTTGCAATTGAGAGTGCGGTGAATAAAGTGCTTGAAAAAGGCTTGCGCACGGGCGACATGATGAGCGAGGGCTGCAAACTTGTTACTTGCAGTGAAATGGGCGATGAAATAGCAGGGGCAGTTGTTTAATTTTTAGCGCTTCATAATTTGATGATATTACGCCACAAAATGATACGTTCATTGTAGGGGCGGCGTTTCGCCGCCCGAAAGCGCCGCATATTCGATGACATTACGCCACAAATTGCTACGTGCATTGTAGGGGCGGCGTTTCGCCGCCCGAAAACGCCGCAATTTTGCACATATTCCGCATAAAATTTACATACATAAAAAGACCCACGGGCGGCGCAACGCCGCCCCTACATTTTTAAAAAAACAACAGAGCCGAGAACTTAAAAAGTCCTCGGCTCTGTCTCATTACTAAAAGTCTCTA
>CAYJHA010000009.1:0-21147 GCA_964369785.1 uncultured Bacteroides sp. | reverse complement strand
ACAGAGCCGAGAACTTAAAAAGTCCTCGGCTCTGTCTCATTACTAAAAGTCTCTAATCTCTGATTTCTAAATTAGTACATTCCGCCCATGCCGCCCATGCCGCCGGCCATAGCCGCAGCGCTTGCAGCTGCCGCCGGGTCTTCCGGCTCGTCTGCAACAAGGCTCTCTGTTGTAAGCACCATTGAAGCAACGCTTGCAGCGTTTTCAAGTGCAGAGCGTGTAACCTTTGTTGGGTCAACTATGCCGGCCGCAATCATGTCAACATACTCTTCTTTTTGTGCGTCGAAGCCGTAGTTTGTTTTGCCCGACGACAAAATTTTGTCTATAATAACACTGCCTTCGTAGCCTGCATTCTCTGCAATTTGGCGAAGTGGTGCCTCAAGTGCTTTGCGAATAATGTTCGCGCCTGTTTTTTCGTCACCCTCAAGCGTTTCTATAACTTTATCTACTGCTGAAATAGCGTTTATAGGTGCTGTGCCGCCGCCTGCGATAATGCCCTCTTCAACTGCCGCTTTGGCCGCATTAAGCGCATCTTCCATGCGCAATTTTTTGTCTTTCATCTCAACTTCAGTTGCCGCACCAACTTTAATAACAGCAATGCCGCCTGAAAGCTTAGCTAAACGCTCTTGCAATTTCTCTTTGTCAAATTCGCTTGTTGTAACGTCCATTTGTGCCCTTATTTGTGCAATGCGTGCTGCAATTGCATCTTTGTCGCCTACGCCGTCAACAATTGTTGTGTTCTCTTTGCTCACCAAAACTTGGCGTGCTTGGCCTAGCATTTCAACGCTTGCATCTTTAAGCTCGTAGCCAAGCTCTTCGCTAACAACAGTGCCGCCTGTTAAAACAGCAATGTCTTGAAGCATTTCTTTGCGGCGGTCTCCAAAGCCGGGCGCTTTAACAGCCACAACTGTGAATGTGCCACGCAAACGGTTAACTATAAGTGTTGAAAGTGCTTCGCCCTCAACGTCCTCTGCAACAATAACAAGCTTTTTGCCCGATTGTACAATTTGCTCTAAAAGCGGCAAAATGTCTTGAATTACGCTTATTTTTTTGTCTGTAATCAAGATATAAGCGTCATCAATTATTGCTTCCATGCGCTCTGTGTCTGTAACCATATAAGGTGTAATGTAGCCTCTGTCGAACTGCATACCTTTAACAACTTCAGAGTATGTCTCGGCTGTTTTGCTCTCTTCAATTGTAATAACACCGTCTGCACTAACTTTTTCCATTGCCTCTGCAATAAGTGCGCCAACAGTTTCGTCGCCTGCTGAAACAGTAGCAACACGCGCTATATCATCAGAACCCGACATTTTTTTGCTGTTTTGCGCAAACGCTTCAACTGCGGCGTTAACTGCTTTTTTAATGCCTCTTTTAACGTCCATTGGGTTTGCACCGGCAGTAACGTTTTTCATGCCCTCTGTAACAATAGCCTGTGCTAAAACTGTTGCTGTTGTTGTGCCGTCGCCTGCTGCGTCGTTAGTTTTTGTCGCTACTTCGCGTACAAGCTGTGCACCCATGTTCTCAAACACGTCTTTCAGCTCAATTTCTTTTGCAATTGTAACACCATCGTTTGTTATAACAGGGCCACCGAATTTTTTACCTAAAACAACGTTGCGCCCTTTGGGGCCAAGTGTAATTTTTACTGTACCTGCAAGTTTGTCTATGCCTGCACTAAGTGCTTTGCGGGCCTCTTCGCCCATTAAAAGCTGTTTTGCCATTTTTTATATCTCCTTTAAATTTGTTGTTATTACGCTAAGGTTACTCAACAACTGCTAAAATGTCGGCTTGGCGCACAATAACGCACTCTTCGCCGTCAACTTTAACTTCTGTGCCAGCGTATTTCGAGATTAAAACTTTGTCGCCTACTACAACAGTCATTTCAACTTCTTTGCCCTCTACAAGGCCACCCGGGCCCACTGCTACCACTTCGCATACTTGTGGTTTCTCTTTTGCGCTACCCGTTAAAATTATTCCGCTTTTTGTTGTCTCTTCCGCTTCTACGTTTTTAATGACAACCCTGTCAGCGAGAGGTCTTATTTTCATATTCTTCCTCCATAAATTTAAAATTTTGGCACTCTCTTGTTTTGAGTGCTAAAACTATTTTACATGTATTTGTATAAAAAATCAATAGTTAAAAATAAACTTTTTGTGAACATTTTGTCATATTTTTATTTATTATAGCCCATTATTTTTCACGTAATCAGCGTATAGGCCTTTTGGCACTGCAAAATTTGCGGCATTTTTCAAAACCTCTGCGTTAAACGTGTCATACTCGAAAATTTCACCGTCAATATTAGTTGCAATTTTGCCGCCGTTCGGTTTTTTTGCACTTACGCTGTTGCATTTTTTTATGTATATTATGTCTTTTAAATCATCACGTATTTGCGTTTCGCTAACAAGGTGCAAGCCTGCTTTGTAGTCTGATATAACTTTTGCTATTTTTAGCTTGCTGATTTTGTTAACATAAATAAGCTCCAGTTCACCGTCGTGCAAATTCGAAAATTTAGACGCCAGTATACCGCCGCCATACGTTTTGCCATTGCAAAGCGCCGCTAAAAGCAATGTTTTGTCAACACTTTCACCGTCAATTTCCATGTGCATGTCTTGCCCCAATGGCTTTATAACTTCGTTAATAATGGCAAGGTTATACGCAAGTTTTCCGCTTATTAGCGGCAAGTTTTTAAACTTAATCATACTTTTTGCAACGTTTGCATCAAGGCCTATCGACGTTATGTCGTGGCAAATTTTGTCGTTAACGCGTATTAAATCAACCTTCACAGCAGTGCCGTTTATGTTATCCTCTAAATCGCGAAAAAACTTTACATCGCCAAAATTTTTAACATAATCGTTGCCGGAGCCGCACGGCACGCTTGCCACTTGCGTATTTTCAAACTCATACGCGCCGTGGAAAACTTCGTTTAAAGTTCCGTCACCGCCTATTGCGTAAAAACGTACATCTTCGCCTTTTTTGGCAATGTCTCGCACTATTTCGCACGCGTGCCCTTTTGCTTTTGTCCCGTGCATTTCATATTCTAAGTTCATAGCTTTTGCAATGCTCTCAATTTTTGGCACATATGCAAGTGCCGCACGCTTTTTGCCCGAACACGGGTTTAAAATAAAAATATGTTTAATTTCTAACACTCCTAATCAATTATAGCTTTTTGAAACCCAGTATATTAATATACTTGCTTTGCGTTCTAATTTGTTATATGCCAAGTTATACTCAAAATTTATAGCTTGCCGCAAAACACAAAACATCGCAATATTTTGCGCCATCTTTCATAATAGCACGTGCGCACTCATTTGCCGTTGCGCCTGTTGTGTACACATCGTCTATTAAAAGCACACGCCTTTTGCTAAACACATTTCGCCTTGCACTGTATGCACCTTTCACGTTTAAAAGCCGCTCGCTAGCTACAAGTGCCGATTGCTGGCGTGTTACACGTAACTTTTTCAGTGCGTTGTAGTCAAAAGGCACATCAAGCCGGCTTGAAATTCGCTTTGCAAGTAAGTACGGTATATTTTCGCGCTTTAATTTTTCAACGTCCCCTATCCTTACTTTTTTTGGCACGCATACTATTATATCATACTTTTTCGCCTTTTGGGAATTTTGTTCGTTTTCATCAGTTCCGCTAGGCAAACAGCTAAGCATTTGCCCTGCGCAAAAGCTTATTAAGTGAAGCTCTGATTGAAACTTCAGCTTTTGCACAAGCTCTTTTATAACCTCATCGTACCAAAAAGGTGCATATGCACTGCGAATATACTTTGCTTCGTGGTTTTCTCTTGGCACAGGTGCCTGTGCTTTGCGCATACTTGCCTTGTTTTTTTCTGCACACTCTTTACAAAGCCCGCTTTGTTCAAGTTCACCGCAAAAAGCGCACGTTTTCGGGAATATTAAATCCAAAAACTCGCTTAAAGCTTTTTCAATATAATGTAATGTCTTCAATATATCACCCCGCCTTGCTCTAGGCAGTGCCTAATAAGCGTAAATTTCCTCGGCTTCTTTTACAAACTCATCATACTCTTTTTGCGTGCTTTTTACTTTTTCCTCGTTTTTGTCTTGTCTGTAAAGCTCTATTAGCTTATCATAACCCATACAAAGTTCATCGTACAAAGAATTGTCGTGTGTCTTTTCAAGCAAAATTTTCATTGCAATTATAGAGTCTGCTTTCATCTGAATTGCTCTTTTTATATCACCTTTTTTTTCGTGCACGTCACACATGTTACTTAGGTTTTTAAAAAGGTTTAATTCAAGCTCTTCTTTTTGGCAATGCTTTTTCAACGCTTCTTCGTGCTTTTCAAAGCACTCAAGCGCCTTTTCATATTGCTTTAGCTCTTCTTGCATAAGCACTTCGCCAAAATACTCATAATACGTATACTTTTCTATTTCTGCCTCGCCTTTATTGCTGCTGCTTTTTTGTGACAAGTAGTCAACTACTTCCAGCGCCTCTTCAATTTCCTTTAGCGCTATATCACTTTTTTTACACTTAATACATTGCTTAGCAAAATGGTAGCGATAAAATAAAAGTGCACTCGAATTCTTCATATCTTCTTTGGTGTAATTACTTTTACCAAATATGCGCTTTTTTTCTTCGTCATAGTTCTTACAATAAAATTCATACGCTTTATCGCATTGTTTTTGCTGAACATACTCATCGGCTATGTAACAATAGATTTCCGTTTCGCAGTATATATCGGGGTTTTCAACCGCTGTTTCATCTACAAATTTAAGCCCGTCCAAAAGTGTTTGCAGTGCGTTTTCACGGTCTTCCATCATATCGTACGCTGTGAACAGGCCGCTGTAAGCCAAGTACACATCTTTTATCGTGCGTTTGCCTTTTTTAATGCCTGCAATAATTGTGCGCAGTTTTAAAATTTGCTTGCAAATTTGCACTGTGTAAACACGTTCTTTTTCAAGCAAAATAAAGCCGGCTAAAAAGTTGCTTTCCAGCTCCTCGTAAATTTTAATTAAATTTCTAAGCTTTTTCAGGTAAGCTTTATCAATTGATACCCTGCGAAAACTGCCATACTTTTCGGGCAAAGCCGTGTTTGCAGCTGCAATCGTTTTTTCGCACAAATCGTCCACCATTTTAAGGTATGCATGTGCAACATCTACGTGCACATGCTCTTGCAACAATGGCGTCACCATGAAAAAGTGATAGAAAATATTTACAATATTGTACGCAAAATCGAGAGTTGCACCATTTTGCACAGCATTGTTAAAGAAGCTTATAACCCAGTTTTTATCATACGTCGCAATTATGCAAAGCTCCTCAACAGCGCCTGTTTTGCCATTGTACAGTTCTTCTTCAACGCCGCTAGAAAGCTTATTTGCGCTTTTTGCCGCAAGCAGTTTTACAAGGGCTTTCTCATCGCCCATTTTGTACAAGTAATATACAATATCTACTTTTTGTTCGCTTTCGCTCTCTGGTAAACTATCGATATAGCGCAATAATTTGTGGTAATAGCTGTTCAAATTTTGAACAGTTGCAAATTGCTCTTTAAGCTCTTGCGTTTTAAACTGTATTCGCGAATTGTGCGTGTAAATAAAAAAGCTGTTCATGTACTTTAAAAGGTTGTAAAAGTCCGCCACGTGCCACTTTACAGCGTTTTCCTTGCATATGGCTTCAAGTTCTCGCTCGTTCAAGCCGTTTTTTGCCGCCGCAATAAGCCCTACCACTTCACTGCACAGCGTTTTATTTATTCGCTCTGCCGCCTTATCTATTAAACTAATGCTCAAATCGCTCACGTCGGCAGGTGCTGTGTCGATAATATTCTCTAAAAATTTGTTTATACCCTCAATACCTTGGCCGAACTTTTCAATTTGAATAAAATCATCGTGGTTTATCATCATAAGGCGTTGAAGTAAAATGCTTAAATACTTCGCATTATCAGTGTTTTTTGTGCTTACAATTTTGTCAACAACCCTTGGCGGCAACTGTTTGCTGTTGCGTTCTTGAAATTTGTTTATAATTTCAAGCTTGTCTTCATTTGTTAATGCCCCTAAATTATACGTGAAATCGTTAAATTCAAAAACTACTTCATTGCTGTATTTTCCAAATTTACTTTTCGTTTTATAAATTTTAAAATCCGGGCGCACCGCCACCACAAACGTAACTAAATCGTGCAAAATATCCGGTATAAAGCTTAGTATGTTGCTTGTAACATGCCAATAATTATTCTTTTCATTAGCAGAATATTGCGCTTCATCGCAAAAAATGAACAGCCTCTTCTCACTGCCCATGCCATACGATTGTGTATGGCGTTTTATTAACCTTTTTAGGTTGTCTTCTTCACAAAACTTTGTCGGCATTTCAAACTCTGCTTCGTAAAGCGTGTCTTCATGCACTATGCCTAAAAGTTCTTCAAATTTATATACAATTTGCCTTGCAATAGACCCGCCCGATTTTGAGAACTTCGAGTTACCGCATGCAAAATACAAAGTATTGCACGTTTTACTAAGTTCTTTTTCAAGCTTGCTAAGCAGAACGCTCTTTCCACAGCCCTCTTCGCCTTTTACAAAAAAAACTCTGTGCGGCTTTTCTAGCAGCAGGCTTTGACACTCGCTTAAATCGTTATCCCTAGCGGCAAAAATACTCTCGTTTTTGGCAGTGTTCGTTTTGTGTATGTTGTATGCGCACTCTTGCCACGACATTTCACGTGATATGTGCAATTCTCTGTCAAAAATTTGCTTTATATCGTCAATTAAAGTTTTTGCAAAAGTTTCGGGCAGTTTTTGGCAGTTTTTGTCGTAGTCCCACTCGCACGTGTATTGCCTTACAAAAGCACCCTTGTCTAAAATTTGCTGTTTTAAAGCGTTCAATTTTTTCGTGTTTTCGCTGTTTGCCTCTTTGTAATATTTCTCAAATTCTTTTGGTACATCAAGTTCTTTTCTAAAATAAAACAGGCATTTGTCAAGCTGTGCCATGCTTGACAGCGCACCGTACTCAATTTCAAGGTTTGTTATGCTGTTTGAGTAATCTTTTATTTCATATTCTTTTTCTTTCGAAACGCTTAAAAGACGCTCTTGCGGTGGCACCCAGCCGTACCTTTCGCCTATGAACACAATCATATATGGGTTCGACAAATCAATTGCGTCTAGGCACACAGAAATAACTTTTTCGTCTTTTTCAATATCTTCCAAATCTTCTGTATTGACGCCCCAGCGCAAGTCAATAAAATGGAACATCTCTCCATAATTTTTCGCATACTCATCAAGTGTAGGCAGCACTTCAACCATTAAGTTGTCTCGCTCAATTTCCATGTCTCTAAATGTGCTTGAAAGAAAGATAGATTTCATTTTACACCTCTATACCCATAGTTGTTTTTTAACCAATATATACCATTTGTATTATTTGTTAACATGCTAAATAGTTTCAACAACTGTCAGCAGCTCCACAAACTACTCCCTCAAAAAATCAACAAGGCATGAATAACGCTTGCTCTGTTTTGCATTGTCTATCATCTTACCTGCCTCGAACGATTTGCCGGCTATAATGCACAGTTTTTTCGCCCTTGTTACACCTGTATAAAGTAAATTTCTGTAACTTAGCCGCGGTGGCACGTCAAAAAGTGGTATAATAACACTTGAAAACTCACTGCCCTGGCTCTTGTGAATTGTAACAGCGTATGCAGGTTCAATTTCGTACAAAAATTCAGCAGTATACTCTAAAATTCTATCCTCGCTTTTTACTGTAACTGTATTTGCACGCGTGTCCACCTTTGTAATAATGCCCATATCGCCGTTAAAAGCACCTGCGCCCTCTTCGCTACTGTTCGCTTTTATGAACGGTATATCGTAATTATTTTTAATTTGCATAACCTTATCGCCAAGCCTTAAAACCCTGTCGGCAAGTTTAATTTCACTTTTATTCTCGGCTGGTGGGTTTATAGTGTTTTGCAGCATTGTGTTTAATGCCGCCGTGCCAACTGCACCAATTTTTGTAGGGCACAGCACTTGAATATCTTCAAGCGAGTCGAAATTATAGCTCTTAGGCAAGCGCTTGCTAACTAAATTGCACACAAGCTGTGCGCATTCCTCGGCTGAGTTTTGCTCCAGTATAAAAAAGTCAGAGTCTCTACCGCTAAGTTCAAGCTTTTCTCCCTTCACAATTCTGTGCGCATTAGACACAATGTCGCTTTGTGCCGCTTGCCTAAAAATTTCTTTTAAACGCACAGTTGAAACGGTGCCCGAGGCTATTATAGACGAAAGAACACTGCCTGCACCAACGCTTGGCAGCTGCTCTTCGTCGCCAACCATTATAACTTTACAGCTTGGCTTTAACGCGCATAAAAGGCTTTGAAACAAAAGCACGTCTACCATACTCATTTCGTCTACAATAACAACATCGCACCTAAGCAAATTCTTCTCGTTGTGAATAAAACGTATAGTTGATTTATCATTGAAATCTACTTCTAGTAATCTATGTATAGTAGTTGCTTTTCGCCCTGTAAGCTCTGAAAGGCGTTTTGCGGCACGGCCTGTTGGTGCACAAAGTGCCACTCTATCGCCTTGCTGTTCAAACGCAGAAATTATGCCGTTAACGGTTGTTGTTTTGCCCGTTCCCGGGCCGCCTGTAAGCACAAGCGCACGCGTACTTAACGCGCTTATAATGGCACTGCGCTGTAACGGTGCATATGTTATACCACCTATAATTTCAAGCTTTGAAATTATACTGTCAGCGTGTTTTATGTCTTGCTCGGGCAAGCCGGCAATTTGTTTTAGAGCGCCTGCAATATAACGCTCTGCCAATAAATATTCCGGCAAAAACAAAAATGTTTTCTCGTTTATAACCTCTTCGCTAATTGTGTTTTGCTCTGTCATATAACGCACATTTTCTTCTACTTGCTCGGGCTCTACGCGAAGATAGGCCGAAACGGAATTCACAAGCTTTTCATGCGGCAAGCACGTATGCCCGTTTTGCAAATTGTGGCGCAAAACAAAACTTATGCCTGCTATAACACGCTCAGAGCTGTTATACTCCATTAGCATGTCGGCCGCAATTTTGTCTACAAACGCGAAGTCTAAAAATTCGGGGTAACCGCACAAAATGTAAGGGTTGTCCTTAATAACGTCGTTTGTATCTTGCCCATAAATGCCGTAAAGTGCGGCCGCCGCAGCCGCGTCAATTCCAAGCGAGGCACAGTAAACCATGGTCTCGCGTATACCGTACATGCGTTTAAATTCATTTTGAATTGTAACTGCCTTATTGTAAGAAATACCTCTAATTTGCGAGAGGCTTTTTGCGTCTGTCGCTATAATTTCAAGCGTATCATCGCCAAAAGCCTCTACAATTTTTTTAGCGGTTGCCATGCCTATATACGGCAGTGAACCGCCCTGCAAATATTTTAGCACTGCCTTTTTTGTGTTTGGCAAGCTAACCTCATATGTGTCTACTTTCAGTTGCACACCAAAATTAATATGTGTTTTATAATAACCGTAAAGTGTAACGCTTTCGCCAGTGCAAAGGTTTGCCAGCGTACCAACTGCGGTTATAAGCTCATTATTATCGGTTGAAATATCCAGCACTGCATAGCCGTTTTTGCTATTGCTGTAAACAACATTTTCAACGCTTCCGCTTATTGTTACTTTTTGCCCGCTTGTATTTTGCATTTATGCCCCCTGAAATAGTTTAACATCACAAAAAAACACTTTTTGCAACATCTGCCAACGTTTCTTCCGTTGCAAATTCAATGCGCCCCGAAATTGATTGCACAGTGCTTTTAATTTGCAAGTTTTTATTCTTTCCCTCTTCACTATGTTCTTCACTGCAAAAAACTATAATTCGTGGGTTTTTATTGCTCTTTTTAGCATTTAGCACACTGTGCCACGCGGCCTCGGCATCTTTTGCGTACACAAGAAGCACATAGCCGTTTTTTTTGCTGCTTTTAAAGAATAAATCAGCTATACTATCTGAAACATAGAAAGCACCCAAAACCGCCAATATAATAAACGAAGAGAAAAAAATAGCGCTTATCACATAAAACACCCCCGAAAATACAAAATTGCACTATATCATTGTATTCGGGGTTTGTTTTATTCGTGAATAATTTCACCTTATTTTTTCGCTATTTTCTTAATATATTTAGTTATTTTATGCGTTATACCATGCTTGCTTTCATCGCCGCTTTGCCTATTTATCTCGCTGTAATATTCGTCGTAAAATTTAAGCGCACGCACAATTTTTTCGCCTTTTATTTCACCGTTATACTCACCCTCAACGCTTGAAATAACGCGGCGAAGCTTACTTGCGCAATTTGTAAATGCATCGAAAGTTTGCTGTGCTGTGCATGTTACTACTGTGTGATAGCCGCTGTTTTGCACACACAGTGGTATTAAATAATCGCAATAAGCGTTTGCGCCTTTAAATAAACTGTCGTTAAAATCAAATTTAGACAAATTTTCAACGGCGCTTGTCCTTGCCAAAAACATACTGCCATAAGCTGAAAAGCCCTCGCTTTGTGCCTCATGCTCGGGCGGCACATTAATTTGCGCACTTTTTAAAAGCGGAAGTAACGCTTCTCTCGCTTCTTTCCAATTCATTCCTGCCGTCAAATTAGTGCCGGTTGTTACAGGCAGTGGCACAAAAGCTCCATAATCTTTTCTTGCGGCAAGCATTGCACCGCATTTGCCCGGGTTTAGCGAGTTTAAAATTTCCAAAAGCACTTCGCCCTCATCAAGCAAATTATCTTCGCCGGCTAAATTATTATGGCAATAAAAAACATTCTCAAAAACGGCTACGTCTTTCCACAGCTTGCCAAACAGATACGCAAACCCGTTTTCAGCCGTTACAATAGCCTGTGCTTTAGGCGGCAATTTAGGCAAAAATTTGTCGCGCAGCTCATCGCTTGCAAAAAGGCACAAAAGTGATGTATCCTTTTGCATTTGCACTGCGGCGCTACACAAAACCTCGCCTAAATTCTCTGTTGCAAACCACATTACAGCCGCTGTTCTCTTCGTGCGGCCGCTTGCTTCCTGCACGTCTTCAAACAGTGCAAGCGCTTTATAAATTGCAGCAGGCGGCAGTGTTCTGTGCAAATTTTTATTTATAAACGCCACGGGGTAATCTGTTTGTGTGCGAATATAATTATAAAGCTCACGCGCTTTTTTTGCGCTGTGCTCTTCATTGTTTTGGTGAAGCGCTTTTAAAAGCGCATTGCGTTTAAAAAACGGGCAGCCCAGCTTTAACAATTCACACGGCATGTCAACGCCTGTGTTATCTGTGTGTTTTTCAAGCTTCTCAACATTCAAGTATGTTGTAAAATTATAACCTTTTTCACTGAAAAAAGCCGTAAAGTCACCGCCTTGTTTTTTCGGCTCGTATGGTGTGGTTTCGCTAAACTCAAGTTCTTCAAAATAGCGCACAAAGTGCTCTGATGACGCCATATTGCGCCTTACAGCAAAAAATGCACAGTCTATAAACTCAGCTATGTTTGTCTTTTCATCACTCTCAGCTTTATTACTTTTATTTTCGCTATTTGCTTCTTCGTCAATTTCGTCTTTTAGCGGAATACTGCGCGTAATGCTCCAAAAATCGGCTTTTTTCTTGTTGCTCATTGTGCTAAAAATAGTGTTAAGCGAGTAAACAGGGCCAAAAATTGTCTGGTTAAAAAACAAAATTTCGTCGTATTGCTTTATATTTTTTGTCTCTAAAACAGCCTGCTTGTAGGCGGCAAAATCATAGCCGTAATTGTCTCTGTAAATAAGCTGGGTGCTGTTTAGCTTCAAGCGGCGCTCTGAATCCGGCGTTGCAAACCCATTTACCACAACAGTAACATTTTTACAGTGTTCACTTATAGCTTTTAACAAAAAAATTACATAGTCATCAACGTGCCCGTCCTTGTCATAAAAACAAAAAACGGCCATGCGTTTGTAATAATCTTTTTCTGCAAATTGCATATAAATGCCCCTCTCTATTTATGGTTCCAACGCTGTTCGCTCAAGTTGTTTTTTAAAAAAACTAATTTGTTAACCTTTATGCCCAGCACACCGAATTATTTAACGCTAACACAACTACACAACATAAAAATCTGTGCCAAACCACTCAAGGCTAAGCTCTGACAACACACCGCTAAGCCTAAGCTCTGTAATTGCGGCATTAATTTGCATGTTAAGCTCCGTGTCTGATTTTCTAGTAGCTATAACGTAAAAATCATCGCCAAAGTCCATCGGTGAAGAGCCCAGTGTTAAGCCCTCTTGTTGCACCTTATAGTTGTAAAAGTGCTCGTCAACTATAATGCAATCAAGTGCACCGCTTTGCATATCATCAAGCACTTGCTCATAGTCGTTATACAGCATAAGGTCTTCTTCAACTTTAGCGTAAACCGAGCTGTAAAGAAGCGCATTATAAGCGGCACTTGCCACTTGCACGCCTATTCTTAAGCCTACAAGGTCTTCTTCACTGCTAACGCTTATGCCTTCTGCCGTTTTAACTGTAAGAATATTTCTAAAGTAAGCACCTGTAAGGCCCATGTCCTCTTGCCGCTCATTCGTGAACGATAGCCCGCTCCAAATGCAGTCAATAGCGCCCGAATTTAAAAGCGTTTCTTTATGCAGCCAGTGTATAGGCACAAATTCGGGCGTTACACCCAATTGGTTACACACAGCTGTCGCAAGGTCAATGTCGAAGCCTGTGTAGTTGCCGTTTTCGTCCTTAAAAGTAAACGGCGCAAAGCTCTCGTCTATACCTATAACAAGGCTGCCTTTTTCTTTAATGTCTGCAAGTGATGTTGTAAGTGCAGGTTCAATAAGCTCTTCGCCCTCGCCTTGAGGTATTCTTAAACTTCCGCCTGTAAAGCAGCTACAAATAAGCTCAATTACATCGTCTGTTGCAGATACTCTAAAGCTTTGCGTCTGCTCTGTTTCAGGCTCAGGCTCGCCATCTTGCTCTGCGTCTTGTTCTTGCGGCGTGCTGTTTTGCGCTGTTTCACTTTGTGCACTGCTTTCGGAATTATTTGCTTGCTCGCTTTGCTCTTGCCCTAGCTGTGCGCCGGTATTTAAAATGCCGCACCCTGCAAAAAGCGAAAGCGCCATAAGTGCACATAAAATTATTATAAGTAACTTTTTAATCATAAATATGATCATTCCTTTCCTCGAAAGGCACAAAACAACCATGAATAACAGTCGTATTTGTGCCGTGGTTTTCGTGTGTCAGGCTTAGCTGACGAGAAAAACGGTTTATTAATATAGATAGTTTTAAATTTATTTTCAAACTTTAAACTTTCAATGTTAACCTTTTATTTTAACTTTTAAGCTTCTTGGTTCTCATACTCGTGCTTTAAAATTGAATAGTAAAGCCTATTTGCATATTGATTATTTCTGTAATAATAATCTCTCAACGTTCCGTCATATTTCAAGCCGCATTTTTCAATAACTCTTTTCGATTTTTCGTTGCTGTCCAAATGGCAAATTTGAACTTTATGCAAATTTATCTCATCAAAGCCATATTTCACAGCCGCCCTTGCGGCCTCTGTCGCAAGCCCCATGCCTTGAAATTTTGCACCTATGCAGTATTCAATTTCGGCAAAGTGGTTTTTATCATCAACAAGAAAATATGCAATTTGGCCAATGCACTCGTTATTTTCTTTTAAAATAACAGCCCACCTGTAACAATGGTCTTTCTCGTAGTTTTTTGTGTACAGTTCTAAAAGTTCTGCCACTGCTTTGCTTGTTTTATACGCCGGCTCGCAGTAAAGAGACTGTACTTCCTCGTCTGCAATAAAATTTTTGAGCATGTTCTCATTGTCACTTAGTGAGAACTTTCGCAAAATAAGCCTAGAAGTCTCAATAGTTTTTGTGCCTACTTTATTTAACATAAATTGTCCTTACTTCATTATTTTTAATATAAAGTATTATACTACATTTCACTTGTTTAGTAAATGCTTTTTAGGCTTAAATTAGTATATATAGTTGTAAAATTTATACAAATAGGCAAATGTTGTGGTTCAGCTCTAACGTTTAGTAATCGGGTTCGAATATTGAACAAAGTGGCTAAACCATGCACAGCGTGTAGCAAACACGCAGTACGGGCTTACGGTTTAGCTGCTTTTAATTTACTCGCTCCAATTGAGCAAATCTTGCGGCACGCCCATTTTTTGGCATTTTTTAATTACAGCCGCTTTTTCTTTTTCGTTGCCTATTGTGTATTGTAGCACTTTTTTATAAAAAACAATTATCTTCGTGTCGTCGTCATATTTCATGTCGCAATACCAGCTTTTCAGCATGTTTTTTGAAAGAATTTTAGGTAGCGATAAATTTTGAGAGTTGAAATAAATTGCCGTCCAATATTTCGGCACATCATCTGTGCGCCAAAGCTCTACTTTATCAATATTTAATAAATCTATAATGTTTTCATCGCGCAAACTTTCTTTAATTAAAATACCTTTTATCATTGTTTTAATCTCCATTCTGTGCGCAGCACAAATAGTTTTGAATAATCTCCGTACAGAATGGAGATTAATTGGCATGTGCCGTTTCTAACGGCACGCCGTTTTAATAATTGATAGCGTGATTTTTCACGCTATCCACCTGCCTTTAATTTTTCAATAAATTGTTTCGCCGCACGCGGGCTTCGCCCGTGGGCGTGAAGCGCAAAAACCTCTGCCTTTTCTCGCAATTGCTCTTTTGGCATGTCAATTTCATATATGCTTGCCAAGTGGTACACAATAGAGAAATATTCGTCTCTGTCCGGGCGGCTAAATGTAATTTTAAGCCCGAACCTATCTGAAAGGCTCATCACCTCTTGAAGTGTGTCGCCAAGGTGCACCTCATCTCCGTCTCTGTCGGCAAAGTTTTCTTTCACAAAGTGGCGCCTGTTAGATGTTGCGTAAACTGCAAGGTTTTTGCCCTTGCCCGTAACACTGCCCTCTAAAATAGCCTTAAGCGCCGCAAAGTCATTGTCGTTTGTAGAAAAACTTAAATCGTCTATAAAAAGTATAAATTTAAGCGGGTTTGCGCTCAAGTCATCAATTATGTCGGGTATTTGATAAAGCTGGTTTTTCTTAACTTCTATTAAGCGCAGGCCGCTTTGAAAAAGCTCTCTTGAAACCGCCTTAACTGTGCTGCTTTTGCCTGTGCCTGCGTCTCCGTACAGTAAAATATTTGCGGCAGGCTCGCCGTTTAAAAGCGCAGTTGTGTTGCGCATTACAAGGCTTCGCTCGCTATCGTAGCCCGAAAGTGTGCTTATGCTTTGCATGTCCGGGTGCTTTACAGGCACAAGCTTTGCGTCTTTCACGGTGAACACGTTATATTTTGCAAACGCACCGTAGCCTATAATATGCAAATCTTCAATGCGCTTTTTGTATATATTTTTAAAGTTGTGGCGGCGCACATTAAAGCTTGCCAGCCAGTCGTAATATTTTATCATGCTCTTTATGTTTTCCGCGTCAAACATCGAAATTTGTTCCAGAATATCAAGCTCTTTTTCAAGTGTGCTTTCAAGTGCCGCTTTTTTGCTTTCACTCTCACAACACGCTTTTATGTACAAATTTTCATCATCAAGCACTGCTTTTAGCAAGTAGTCGCTGAAATTGTCGGTGTGCTTGAAAAGTGCCGCAACAAACGCGCTGTATGCATTAACAGCCGCCGCAGTGTCGCTTAAATCAGTCTTTAACAAGTTCACCATTTTTTGCATTACTGTGTTTTTTAATATGCCTCTAAAAATTACAAGGCTATTTAATTGAATTAACAGCTTTTGTTGTGTATTCATTGCCTGCCCTCCTAATACCGTGCTGTTGACAAAGTTGCCTTTGCAAAAATTATCGGCAAAATTCTTGTTCGTCAACAACCCCAATACTTACTACCATTCCTATTATAATGCTTTAATGTTCGTTTATCAATATTTTGCTTGTTAAAATTTATCAAAAATGTTAAACTGTATAATAGTATGTATTGGGGCGCTGTTGAGGCAGTTCCAAAGGGAGGGTATTTTTTGCTGACACTAGATAAAATATACAACGCGGCGTTCGTTTTGAAAAACGTTGCACGAAAAACCGACATGATACACGCATTTAACTTAAACTGTGACAGTGATGTGTATTTAAAAACAGAAAACTTGCAAATTACAGGCAGTTTTAAAGTGCGTGGCGCTTATTATAAAATGAGCAGGCTCACAGAAGAAGAGAAAGAAAAAGGCGTTATTGCAAGCAGTGCCGGCAACCACGCACAGGGCGTTGCACTTGCGGCACAGCGAAACGGCATAAGCTGCACAATTTGTATGCCCGACGGCGCACCAATTAGCAAAGTAGAGGCTACAAAATCTTACGGGGCAAACGTGTGCCTTGTTAAAGGCGCATACGACGACGCCTTCACATACGCCACAAACTTGCAAAAGGAAAAAGGCTACACATTTTTGCACCCGTTTGACGATGTTGACGTTATGGCAGGCCAAGGCACAATAGGCCTTGAAATATTAGAGCAGCTACAAGACGTTCAAGCAGTTATTATACCTGTTGGCGGCGGCGGCCTAATTAGCGGCATTGCGTATGCTATTAAAAAGCTAAAGCCCGACTGTAAGGTATACGGCGTTCAAGCGGCCGGTGCACCAAGCATGGCAAACAGCGTAAAATGCAAAAAGTACACTACTCTTGAGCAAGTGTCCACTTTTGCAGACGGCATTGCAGTAAAACGCCCGGGCGATTTAACATACGAGCTTGTGAGCAAATATGTAGACGATGTTGTGACGGTGTCTGACGATGAAACAGCGGCGGCAGTGCTTGCGCTTATTGAAAAGCAGAAGCTTATAACAGAGGGTGCAGGCGCAATAGCGGTTGCGGCAGCAATGTTTAATAAAGTTGACGTTAAAGGCAAAAAAACAGTGTGCCTTTTAAGCGGCGGCAACATAGACGTTAACATTTTAAGTAGGGTTATTGCAAGGGGCCTAATAATGAGCGGGCGCAGCAGCACGCTTACAATTGCACTTGAAGACAAGCCCGGCCAACTTTTGGGCGTTAGCGAAATTATAAGCAAGTGTGGCGGTAACGTTATAAGTGTACACTACAACCAAGGCGACAAAGACATGGCAATTACAAGCTGCTATTTGATGATTGGCATGGAAACGCGCAATTTTGAACAAATTGAGACTATAAAAGAGGAGCTTACAAAAGCAGGGTTTAAGCTTGTGTAAATTGCCTTTATACCGGCCAATTTTACATGGGTTAAAATGCACGCATAAACCACCCGATTTAAACTTTTGAAACATAATAATGGAAATTAAAACACAGAGCCTTACATATTTTAAGGCTAATAATGTTTACACAGACGAGCACAAAGGTATGCGGTTTAGGCTTTTCGCTAGCAAAAACGGCGACAATAACATTTTAAAAGCCGCCGTTTGGCCGTGCCCTTGGTGCTATGACAAAACAGACGACGAGCAGAAAATTTTTGGCGAGTTCGAGCTTAGCGAAAGCGGCATAAAAAGCGCCGAACAGTGGGTTTGTGCGCAATTTGAAAGCGAAGCACAGCTGTGGGCGGAGCATAACAAGGCTGTTTTGTTTTAGGTGAATTTATTAAGATTGTGACGTTTTGTAAAATTGAAGTATGCATTGTAGGGACAGCCCTAGCGGCTGTCCGCGTTCTGTGTTATGCGCTCAGTATCAGACATATTTTGATAACTAACATCTAATTTCTAACAACTAACAACTAAACGCATGGGGCGGCCATTGGCCGCCCGTTACATTGATGAAAAGGTGAGAAAAATGGCAAAAAAAGCATTTAAGGCGGCACTGCCTTACACACTGCCCATTTGCGTGGGCTTTTTATTTATAGGTATTTCATACGGGTTTTATATGAGTAGCCTCGGCTTCTCGTTTGTGTACCCTATGTTAATGAGCCTGCTTATTTTTGCAGGCAGTATGGAGTTTGTAACGGCAAACTTGCTTCTTAGCGCCTTTGACCCATTAAGCGCTTTTATACTGACAATTATGGTTAACGCACGCCACATTTTTTACGGCATTTCAATGCTTGAAAAGTATAAAAACACAGGGTTAAAAAAACTGTATTTAATTTTCGGCCTTTGCGATGAATCGTTTTCAATAAACTGCACGGTAGAGCCACCGAAAGACGTTGACAAGGGTATGTTTATGTTTTTTGTTACGCTTATGAACCACATTTACTGGGTTATTGGCGCAACGCTTGGCGGGCTACTTGGCTACGTTATAAACATAAACACCGACGGCATTGAATTTGTTATGACGGCGCTTTTTGTTGTTATTTTTGTAGAGCAATGGCAAGAGGCAAAGAGCCACACACCTGCACTTCTTGGCGTTTTATGCGCCGCCGTTTGCCTTTTTGTTTTCGGCAGCAGCAATTTTATGATACCGTCAATGCTTGCAATTATGGCGTGTTTTTTATTAATGCGCAAAAAAGGAATTGGCAGCATTGCAAAAGAAGGTTTAGAAAAAAGCAACAGCGAGCATAAAGATAAAAACAAAACAGAGGAGGCTGGCGAATAATGGCCGTTCATCATCAAATATTAACAATACTTGCAGTAATGCTTGGCACAGTTTTAACGCGTTTTTTGCCGTTCATCCTTTTTCCACAGGGTAAAAAGCCACCTGAATTTATTGTGTACCTCGGCAAAGTTCTACCATATGCTGCAATGGGGCTGTTGGTTGTTTACAGTGTTAACAGTGCATTTTTCAAGTATCCTTACGGCATACCTGAAATAATTTGCATTGCACTTGTTGCCGTTTTGCAAAAATTCAAAAAGAACATTTTGCTTAGCATAAGCACTGGAACAATTTTGTATATGCTACTTATTCAATTAGTTTTTGTTTAGGCGCGTGCGTTTTAAACAGTTATCAAAGCCACTTTCGTAAAAATCGTCGGCTGCATTTTTGTTTGCCGGCTTTCCCCGTTTCATTTTTCACCCGCAAATGCACAAATTAAACCGGCACGTGCACAAACAAAACGTCGATTTTACTTAACCCCCAAAATTCTACAAAAAATTCAAGGCATATAGTCTATGATTAACGCATAGACTGTATGCCTTATTTTTTTATTAGGAGCGAAAATATGACGCAAGTTACAATTCATCAGCAGGGTAAAACAATGACTGCCCAGCTCTCGGGTGAAATTGACCACCACGGGGCTAAAATTTTAAGAACGCAAATTGACGACAAAATTAACGCATGTGCACCAAGCACGCTAGTGCTGGACTTTTCAGGCGTAACGTTTATGGATTCGTCGGGCATAGGCCTTATATTAGGGCGCCACAAGCTAATAAACGCCGGCGGCGGCATGGTTATAGTGCAAAAAGCGCCAAGCGAGATACGCAGGGTTCTCTCGCTTGCCGGAATAGACTCACGAGATTAAGGAGGTAAAAAAATGCAAACAGACAACAAAGTTAAGGTAACTTTCCCCAGTAAAAGTGTAAACGAGGCGTTTGCGCGAAGCATTATAGCTTCTTTTGCCGCACAGGCAGACCCCACTTTAGACGAGCTTGCAGACGTAAAAACGGCAGTGTCAGAAGCTGTGACAAACTGCATAGTACACGCTTATAAAGACAAAATTGGAATTATAGCTCTGTCGGCAGTGTTACATTCAAACGGCAAAATTGCAATTATTATTGCCGACAAAGGCTGTGGCATGGGCGATGTAAAAAAAGCAATGGAACCGCTTTTCACAACAGGCGGCGACGAGCGTGCAGGGCTTGGCTTTGCCGTTATGGAAAGCTTTATGGATGATGTTCGTGTGCGCAGTGTGCCCGGAAAAGGCACAAGGGTTACGCTTGTTAAAACACTTGGCATGAAATAATCTTCTTTTTACATATTTTTAAATTATAAAAGGAGAAGAAAACATGCCTGTTGTTTTGGGGCCGCGTGCTGAATTTATTGAGAACAATTTAGGGCTTGTGCACTCTTGCGCAGGCAGGTTTAAGGGCAGGGGTATTGAGTACGACGACCTATATGCCGCAGGTTGCATGGGAATTGTGAAAGCGTACGACGGGTTTGACGAATCTCGCGGTTTATGTTTTTCAACATATGCTGTACCCGTAATTTTAGGAGAAATAAAAAAATTGTTTCGTGACGGCGGAAGCGTGAAAGTTAGCCGCAGTTTAAAAGAGCTAAGCTTAAAAGTAACTGCTACAAGAGAGCGCTGTTTGAAAATGACAGGCCAAGAGCCGACAGTAAGTGAAATTGCAACAATACTCTGCGTTGCACCCGAGCAAGTGGCAGAGGCAATGACAGCAAGTATGCCCACAATATCGCTTACACCTGTTTCAGACGACGGCGCACGTGAATTCGACATACCTGAGGATAGCTGTGAAGAAACAGTGTCTGACATTATAAGCTTGAAAGCAGTTCTTAGCACGCTTAAAAATGAAGAGCGCACACTTATATATTTGCGCTTTTTCAAAAATAAAACGCAAAGTGAAACGGCAAAAATCATGGGCACCACACAGGTGCAGGTATCTAGAAAAGAGCGCAAAATTTTGGGTGCCATGCGAAAACAATTGATGTGAGCGAACTCACTTGCTGTACTAATAAATATTACGCATAGCATTTTGGCTATTTCAAAAATTTTTAACACTACCCCCTATCCCCTGCGGGCTTTTTATTAAGCAGTGTTAGCTCGCGTTGAAATATGTAAAATCAAAATATTGTAGGGTTACGGCTTGCTGTGCTTGAAAAATAAGCAGAATTTATAAAATCTGTTTATTTTTTTGCACAACAAAACATGGGCTTGCACTATTTTTATGTGCTATGCATTAGCGGAGATGTTGACAAACAAAGGCTTTGCAAAAACTAGAGCAAAATTTTTACCTATCATAATATAAAACAAAAAGCACAGGCAATGCTGTGTGTATTAACAAGCATTTTTGTGAAATATTACAGAAATTTTAAAGGCGTTCTTTTGTGAAGGCGACTTTGTCAACATCTTCATTATAACAGGCGCACCCTACGCTTACGCCAAAGCAAGGTGCTACGGTTTTGTGGTGCAAAATTATTAACTGCATTTACAAAAAAATAACATGCAAAAACATGTTAAATAAACCTTGACAAAAAGCGACAAACAGTGTAAAATATTAAAAGTTAGTTAGCGATGCTATGCTAGCTATTTTTCAATAAGTTTTCTTTGTTTCACAGAAACATGCGGCTTTAGCTCATCTGGTAGAGCGCAACCTTGCCAAGGTTGAGGTAGCGAGT
>CAYJHA010000008.1:25774-35285 GCA_964369785.1 uncultured Bacteroides sp. | reverse complement strand
GCAGGGGCGGCCATTGGCCGCCCCTGCATTTCATAATAAACATATTTACACTATTTATCAAATTTTTCTTTTAAACTTTTGAAAAAGCCTTTTCGGTCTTCATAGTTATCATCTTTCATAAGCTCTTCAAACTTTTTAAGTGCTTCACGCTGTGCTTTTGTAAGCTTTTTCGGCGTTTCAAGGTATACATGCACATATTCGTCGCCTCTGCCGCGCCCGTTAACGTAATGTATGCCTTTGCCACGTAGGCGGAACGTTGCACCGCTTTGCGTGCCCTCGGGCACGTTATATTCTACTTTGCCGTCAATTGTTGGCACAATAACGCTTGCCCCAAGCACAAATTGGCTGTAAGTAAGCGGTACTTTAACGTGTACGTCGTATCCGTCACGCTCGAACATAGTGTCGGGGCGCACAGTTACAATAACAATTAAATCGCCTGCAGGGCCGCCGTTAAGCCCTGAGTCTCCCATAGAAGAGAGCCTTAGGCTTTGGTCGTCGTCAATGCCCTCCGGCACGTTTATTTCCACTGTCTTTTTAGTGGCAACCCTACCACCGCCATGGCACTTCTGGCACGGCGATTTTATTGTTTTGCCCTTGCCGCCACAGTGAGAACAAGGCTGGCTTGATTGCATTACACCGAACGGTGTTCTTTGCTGAACGGTAACATAACCCGAGCCACGGCATTGTGAACATGTTTCGGGCTGTGTGCCCTTAGCAGCACCTGTGCCACTACACGTGTCGCACGTGTCTTGCTTTGTAATTTTTACTGTTTTTGTGCAGCCGTGCACGGCCTCCATAAAGCTTAAAACAAGGCTAACACGTACATCTGCGCCGCGCCTTGGTGCGTTTGGGTTTGAACTGCGCCTTTGAGAGCCAAAACCGCCGCCAAAGCCGCCGAATAAATCGCCAAACAAATCGCCTAAATCAACGCCACCGAAACCGCCGCCAAAGCCGCCACCGCCTGCACCATAGTTCGGGTCAACACCGGCATGGCCAAACTGGTCGTATCTTCCGCGTTTTTGAGAGTCGCTTAAAATCTCATACGCCTCATTCACCTCTTTGAACTTTTCCTCAGCCACTTTATCGCCGGGGTTTAAGTCCGGGTGGTATTTTTTTGCAAGCTTTCGGTACGCTTTTTTAATTTCATCGTCGCCGGCGGACTTTGCAATGCCAAGAGCCTCATAATAATCTCGTTTTTCTGCCATTTTTTCACCACTTATTCTTAATGCTTTTGTGTTTTGTTTAAAATATATATTTGGTTTTGTGCAATAAATGCAAACCGCACAAAACAATGTAGGGTCACGGCTTACCGTGACCGAATATTTCGCAAATTTTAAGAACTATGCTTTTTATAATTGCACGGCGCACACATTTTGAACGGGCGGGGAAACCCCGCCCCTACCATGTTAAAAACTTGACGCTTGCTTATTGTAGGGACAACCCTTGCGGTTGTCCGTACACCGTGTATCAGGTGCGGACAGGGGCAAGCCCTGTCCCTACATTTAATAATAAAATTATTATAATTAGCAAGGTATTATTTTAGCTGTAAGCAAATAAATTTAATAGGCTACTAGCATTGCACATTGCAAAAATTCGCATATATCGGGCGGCCACACAGGGCCGCTCCTACTATTCTACACCTCTTTGAAGTCTGCGTCAACTACATTATCATCGGCAGGTGGTGCCTGCTCGCCTGCAGCTTGTGCGTCTGCACCTGCTGCTTGGTACATTTTTTCGCTTACAGCGTAAAATGCTTTTTGCAATTCCTCTTGTTTTGCGCTTATTGCAGATATATCCTCGCCTTTCAATGCTTCTTTCAAAGCATCAATTTTTGATGTTATATCAGCTTTTTCTTCTTCGCTTATTTTGTCGCCCATTTCGCCCAGTGCTTTCTCTGTTTGGAAAACCATTTGGTCTGCACCGTTGCGAGTGTCAACGTCCTCGCGGCGTTTTTTGTCTTCCGCAGCATATTGCTCTGCCTCTTTAATAGCTTTTTCAACTGCGTCTTTATCCATGTTTGTTGATGAAGTTATAGTGATGTGTTGCTCTTTACCTGTGCCTTTGTCTTTAGCGCTAACATTAACAATGCCGTTTGCGTCAATGTCGAACGTAACTTCAATTTGGGGCACACCACGCGGTGCAGGTGCAATGCCATCTAAGTGGAAAACACCAAGCTCTTTGTTATCGCGTGAGAATTCTCTCTCTCCTTGAAGAACTTTAACTTCAACCGACGGTTGATTGTCTGCCGCTGTTGAGAATGTTTGGCTCTTTTTAGTAGGCACTGTTGTGTTGCGCTCAATAATTTTTGTTGATATACCGCCCATTGTTTCAATGCCAAGGCTTAGCGGTGTAACGTCAAGAAGTAGAATGTCTTTAACATCGCCGCTTAAAACGCCGCCCTGTATGCCGGCACCAACTGCAACACATTCGTCAGGGTTAATGCCTTTGTTCGGGTCTATTTTCATAAAGTCTTTAACAGCGTCTTGAACTGCCGGTATACGTGTTGAACCACCTACAAGCAGAACTTTTTGAAGCTCGCTTGGTTCAAGGTCTGCGTCTTTAAGAGCTTTGCGTGTTGGCTCCATTGTGCGCTCAACTAAATCTGCTGTAAGTTCGTTAAATTTTGCACGTGTCAATGTTGTGTCAAGGTGTTTAGGGCCGTTTGCGTCTGCTGTAATAAACGGCAAGTTAATTGCAGTGCTTGCAACGCCCGAAAGCTCTATTTTTGCTTTCTCAGCAGCCTCTTTTAAGCGCTGTGCCGCCATTTTATCGTTGCGCAAATCTACGCCATTTTCTTTTTTGAACTCGTCTGCCAACCAGTCAATAACTTTCATGTCAAAGTCGTCGCCGCCCAGCATTGTGTCGCCGGCTGTTGCAAGAACTTCTGTAACACCGTCGCCCATTTCAATTATTGAAACGTCGAAAGTGCCGCCGCCAAGGTCATAAACCATAATTTTTTGCTCTGCTAATTTGTCAACACCGTAAGCAAGTGCAGCCGCTGTTGGCTCGTTTATAATACGTTTAACTTCAAGGCCTGCAATTGCGCCTGCATCTTTTGTTGCTTGGCGTTGGCTGTCGTTAAAATAAGCAGGAACTGTTATAACTGCCTCTGTAACTTTTTCGCCCAAATATGCCTCTGCGTCTGCTTTCAATTTTTGCAGTATCATCGCGCTAATTTCTTGCGGTGTGTACTTTTTGCCGTCAATGTCCACTTTATGGTCTGTGCCCATGTGGCGCTTAATTGACGAAATTGTTCTGTCGGGGTTAGTAATAGCCTGGCGTTTTGCCACTTGGCCCACAAGCCTTTCACCGTTTTTTGCAAAGCCCACAACAGATGGTGTAGTTCTTGCGCCCTCTGCGTTAGCTATAACAACGGGCTCGCCGCCCTCCATAACAGCAACACAGCTGTTTGTTGTACCAAGGTCAATACCTATAATTTTTCCCATAATAATTTTCTCCTTTAATAAATAAACTTTTTGTTATAGTGTTTGAATGCATTTTAGTTATTAATACTGAAAATATCTGCACAACACTATCCAGTATAATTTTTAATTTTTTTCGCAAAATTATTTTTAAACTTTGCGAAATATTTATATAAAAAACAGTGCCTCAAAATTCTTATAAAAACGTTGCAACACCGTTTGTTAACTAAAGGTGCTACTCTGCCACCATAACTGTGGCATGGCGCACTACCTTTTCACCTAAAACGTAGCCCGTTTGAAGTATTGCAAGAACTGTTCCGCTCTCTTTGCCCTCCGGCGCGGGTTGCTGTGCTACTGCCGCGTGTAGGTTTGGGTCAAAGGGTTTATCAAGTGCGTCAATTTCTTTAACGCCAAGTGACTCAAATGCCTTTTTGCACTGCTCAAGTGTCATTTCAACACCTTTTTTGTAGCTCTCGTCAGTTGTCTCTGCGTTAATTGCAAGCGTTAATGTGTCTATAACAGGTAATAATTTTTCAACAGCGTGTGAAATGCCGCCTGTAAATGCCATGTCTTTCTCTCGTGTTGAACGCTTTCTGAAATTCTCGTATTCTGCCGCCGTTCTCAAAAGGGTAGTGTTTGTTTCATCAAGCTTTTTCTCAAGCTTCTCACACTCTGATTTTGCCGCCGCAAGCGCCGCGGCAGGCTTTGCGTTGCTTTGCTTTGTAGCTTTTTTAGTGTCTGTGCCGTCTGTGCTATTTTTGTTGTCGCTGTTTTTTTCTGCTGCCGCTTCGGTAGCTGCTTTTGCCTCAACTTTTTTTTCGGTTTGCTCTTGTTTGCCGTTTACTTCGGCGTCGTCTATATTTTTTTGTGTTTCTTTTGTGTCGTTAGTCATATTTTAAACATTCCTTTCCTCTTTTTAATATAAATAAATTCAACTGCTGTTGACACTTTACATGCTAAATTAGCGGCTCGTATTCACCGGACATGCACAAACTTAACGTATGAGCAAAAAATTCAAGGCGTCTCATCAAGTACATAAAGTTCATTCGTGAGGGGCCAATAATTGCTATCGAGCCTGTTCTTCCGCCGCCTGCAACATATTGCTTGCCCATTATGCAAAAGCCGGGCAATGGGTAATTTTCAATGTCTTCGCCAAGTAAAACACTGCAATGAGGCGTGTTAAAACTTAGGTACTTGCACAGCGATGATTCATCACTAAAAAGCGCAAGAGAGTTTCGCAGCGCCGTGTCGCTTATTTCGTGCCTAAGCAAATTTTCTTGCCCTTCAATGAAAACAGCCTGCTTTGCCGTGGCTTTAACAAGCTTGTATGCAGCCAAAACGCCGGGCATTAAATTTATGCTGTTTGCATTTAATTCAGCACTCACAGCACTAGTGTGCTCTGTGTCTAAATCGGTTGGGTTTACAAAAGTGAAGTGTTTGTTAAGCGCTTTTTCAAGCATGTTTAAATCTTCAATTTCAAACGTGTTTTGAAATTTTGCTGTTCTTGTGCTAACGCCGCCGGCGTTTGTTACAGCAAGAATAACTGCTGTGTACAGCCCAACGCGAACAATTTCAAAGTGCGCTATGCAAACATCTTTGCTTTCAGGCGTTGTGGTGGCTGCGGCAAAGCCTGTGTAAGCCGCAAGGGCCTTTGCTGTGTTTGCTGTAATGCGCTGTGGGTCAAAGTCCATGCCTTTAAAAAGGTCGCTTATGCTTTTTTGCTGTGCAACAGTTAGGGGCTGGTCGGCCTCAATTAAGTTGTCTAGGTAATACCTGTAACCCTTTGCACTGGGAATTCGCCCTGCACTAGTGTGCGGCTGCTCTAAAAGCCCAAGTTTTGTTAGTGCTGCCATTTCACTGCGCAGCGTTGCGCTTGAAATGCTCATACTGAAGTGGCGCGCAAGAAGCGTGCTTCCAACGGGCTCGCCCTCAACACTGTAAAGTTTTACAACTGTTTTAAGCACTTGGTTTTTTCGCATATCCATATCTGTTAAATCACCTGCTTTGATATAGATTTTAGCACTCTATGTGTTCGAGTGCTAATTTTATTTTACACAACTTTTTGATAATGTCAATAGATATTGAAAAAAATTAACAACTTTAATATTTTTGACATATTTTAATAAACTGTGAACAACGATAAATGCTTGTAATAAATTAGGGTTTTAAGTATTATTTTGCTAATTTTTAAAGTAAAAATACATGAAATATTTATAAAGTGTAACCACTAATAAAACGGCAAAAAAATGGGGCGCTATAAATAAGCGCCCTCAAATTTAAGTTTTATAACCGTTTTGGCAAGCCAAAAGTGCGGCCAAATTACTATTTGTGTATTGTAACAATAACGCCACATAATTTTAAACAGCTAAAATGAATAATTTTCCACATATGGTAAATAATATAACTAAAAAATAAGTTAAGAAAGTGCCGTATTAATAAGCTTAAACTAGAAGCGAAGCGGCAAAAGGGTTAAATATGAAAGCAACAGGAATTGTAAGGCGAATTGATGACTTGGGCAGGGTAGTTATCCCTAAAGAAATAAGGCGCACACAGCTTATTCGTGTGGGCGACCCGCTTGAAATTTACGTGTCTAGCAACAACGAGGTTATATTTAAAAAATATTCGCCGCTGGGAGAAATGACTGTATTAGCGCAAAGTTTTTGTGATGTACTTGCTAAAAGTACAGGCATAATTGCGGTAGTTTCAGACAGAGACCACGTTATAGCGGCGCCGCATGTAATAAGGGAATTGGTTGAAAAGCGCCTTACAAAGGGCTATGAAAACATGGTGGAACTTCGAAGAACAACATTGACAAAAGAAAACCCTGTTTTAATTTGTGAAGACACCGACATAATGAAATATGCAAGCGCTGTTGCGCCTGTAATTTGCCACGGTGACATAATTGGCAGTGTGGCATTTGTTGAGGCAGTTGCAGACGAGCAAAGTGTGCCTTTTGCCGCAAGTGCACAGCAAGCCGCCGCACATATACACGTTGCGGCAAGTGTTTTGGGGCGGCAAATGGAGGATTAATTGTCTTCAATAAGCCCCGATAATAAAACATTATACTTCTTATTACAAAAATGACAGACGACCTCAGCGTCGTCTTTTTCTTTTATCATTTCTTTTATTTCGTCTTGCCCAAGCGACAAAACAATTTTTTCAACTTTATCATAGTTGCACTTACAATTATAGCTTATAAGTTGCTCGTCAAGCACCTCGGGGTTAAAGCCTTTCAGTGCCATATGCATTATGTCGGTAGGTGTTTTGCCCTCTTGAAGCAAGTTTGTTACACTGCTAAGTGCAGCTATGTTTTTTTCAAGCATTGTAAGCTCTTCGTCTGTTGCGCCCGGCAGAACTTGTATGAAAAAGCCTCCAGCGCTTTTAATGCTCAAATCTTCACCTACAAGAACACCCAGGCCACACACAGTAGGCATTTGTTCGCTTTTAGCATAATACTGCGTTATGTCGTCGCCTATTTCGCCGCTAACAATAGGCACTTTGCCTACATACGGCTCTTTGAGCCCTAGGTCTTTCACCACTGTTAAAACGCCGTCGGTGCCAACTGCCGCGCCAACGTCTAGCTTGCCGTTTGCCTTTAGAGGCAGTTCAACAACGTTGTTTGTGGCATATCCTTTTGTTTCGCCCCTGCCGTTTGCCACTGCAAGCAATGTGCCGGCAGGCCCACCTCCGTTAATGCGCAATGTTACGCTGTCGTCTACGTGTTTCAGCATTGCGCCAATCATGCCTGCGGCAATTAAAAGGCGCCCAAGTGCCGCGCTTATAACGGCAGAAGTTTTGTGTATCTCTTCCATTTCGCGCACCATTTGTGTTGCGTTAACGCCGCAAAAGGCAATGCCGCCGTTTTCAGATATTGCGCGTATGCAGTTTTTTTCTGTCATGTGTAGTTACCTCTGTATAATTTTTGATAGTATATTATATAAACGTTGGCACGCGCAAAATTGTGGCATAACGGACGACCACATGTCGCCCCTACAAATTTAGCCCTTAGCCGTTCACCGTTAGCCTTTAACGGCTAGCAGCCTTTATCGCCGTAATAAAATACCGCTCACTGTCGTTTTTTAGCTCGCCAAAGTCATCGCCCTCGCCATCGCAAACACTCACAATTTTCAGCCCTGCGCCCTCGCAAACTTGCGTTATTTCGCTAAGCGTGTAGGCGTACTCATAAAAGCTGTCTTCAAACAATATATCGTCGTTTTCACTCGCTGTCAGCTCAATTTTCGTGCGCTTGTTTTTTGCGTCGTATTTATTCACCCACGTGCACAAAACATCGCCCGTGTCTATTGTGAAAGTGTTGTTTGCAAGCACGTTTTCATGTTTATGCGGTGTGTTCATGTCAAACATAAAAGGGCAATTCGGCTCTAAAAAAAGCGCAATTTGCTCAATTGCCTTTTTAAAGCTTTCAAACGGCCCTATGTGGTTTAATGTGTCGAACGTGCAAACTGCGCCGCGTATTGTGCCAAACAAATCAAGCTTTGTCAAATCTTGCTGTAAAAACAGTATGCCGCTCATGTCGCTGTCGTACATTTTGTCACGTGCAATGCAAAGCATATCTTGCGATAAATCAACAGAAATCATATCATATCCCGCCTTTGCAAGGCGCATTGTCATCTCGCCTGTACCACAGCCAAGGTCTGCCAAAATGCCGCTTTTTATGCCGCAGTGTAAAAGTTCTTTTTGCACTGCACAAAACAGGGCGTCGTAATCAGCCGCCCCGTTTAGTTCATCATAATAATGTGCAAAATCTGTGTATGCCATGCTTATAAATCGTTAATTAAAAGGTCTTCGTAGCTCTCGCGTTTAATGGCAAGTTTGTCTGTGCCATCTTTAACAAAAACAACCGGTGCACGTGTTACCCTGTTATAGTTCGAGGCCATTGAGTAGTTATAAGCGCCTGTTGAAAGCACTGCCATAATGTCGCCCACAGCCGGTTTTTGCATTGGTGCGTTTTCTTGAATAAGGTCGCCGCTCTCACAGCAACGCCCTGCAACCGTTGCAACAAAATCTTTTTGTGCGGTTGCTTTATTTGCAATAATTATGTCATACGATGATTTGTAAAGCGCATAGCGTGGGTTGTCTGTCATGCCGCCGTCTATTGAAACATATGTGCGATGACCCGGTATAGTTTTTACTCCGCCAACTGTGTAAAGTGTAATGCCGGTGTCGCCAACAATGCTTCTTCCGGGCTCTATGCAAACATAGGGAACAGGGAAGCTGTTCTTCTCACAAAAAGCGTACACAGCCGCAGACACTGCTTTCATATAGCTGTCGAGCGATTTAGGGTCGTCTTGCGGCACGTACTTTATGCCGAAGCCGCCGCCTAAATTTAGCTGTTCAATTGTGTAGCCGCACTCTTTGCGCACATCAACGGCAAACTGCAACATAACCTCTGCCGCGTGGCAAAATGGGTCAATGTCGAAAATTTGTGAGCCTATATGGCAATGTATGCCTGTAACGCGAACTGCGTCTGTCGCAAGTGCTTTTTTAACAGCGTCCATAGCCTCGCCTGTTTCAAGTGCGAAACCAAATTTCGAGTCGATTTGCCCTGTGCGCACAAAATCGTGCGTATGCGCGTCAATACCCGGCTTTATTCTAAACAAAACATTTGCCGTTTTGGCATTTGCTTTTGCAATACTGCTAAGCATTTCAAGCTCTGTTAAATTGTCAAGAACTATGTATCCCACGTTATTTTCAAGCGCCATTGTAAGCTCTGCCGCTGTTTTGTTGTTGCCGTGGAAATATATTTTTTCGGCAGGGAAGCCTGCTTGCAAAGCTGTGTAAAGCTCGCCGCCCGAAACAACGTCGGTGCCAAGGCCTTCCTCGTTCATTATACGGTAAATTTGTTTGCAGCTGAAAGCCTTGCTTGCGTACAAAACAATGCCGTTTTTATTGTAGTGCTCGTCCATTGATTTTTTCAAAACCCTGCAATTTTCACGTATAGCGTTTTCATCCATTACGTAAAGCGGTGTGCCGTATTTTGCGGCAAGTGCCACAGTGTCTAGCCCGCCTATTGTTAAATTGCCTGCTTTGTTTGTTGATGTTACGTTGTCCATTATTTAAACTTCCCCTTT
>CAYJHA010000008.1:0-25674 GCA_964369785.1 uncultured Bacteroides sp. | reverse complement strand
AGCTCGTCTATTCCATAGCCTGAATCAGAGCTGGTGAGCACAACTTTCTTGCAGCCAAACTCGCTACAAAGCGTTGTAAACTCTTCAATTTTGTCGGCCAATTCTCTTTTTTTAAGCTTGTCTGCCTTTGTAAGTGCCGCAATAAACGGTATGCCATAGTGCTGTAAATAGCCAAGCATTTGCATGTCGTCGGCAGACGGTTTGTGGCGGCAGTCCAAAAGTTGCACAAGCAAAACGTTAGCCCTGTTTGCTGTGAAATATGCATTTATAAGCTCGTCCCAGCGCTGACGCTCTCCTTTTGCTACTTTTGCATAGCCATAGCCCGGCAAATCGACAAAATATACATTGTCAACGCTATAAAAGTTGATTGTGGCCGTTTTTCCCGGTGTTGCGCTTACACGCGCCAAACTTTTTCTGTTGCAAAGCTTGTTTATTAGCGACGATTTACCTACGTTTGAGCGCCCTGAAAACACAATTTCGGGCCTGTCACTTTCAGGCAATTGGGACGATAAACCGTAAGATGATTTAAATTCTGCGAGTGAATAGTTCATTTCAATTCCGTTTCATTGTTTTATTGTATAGTTTAGATAATACCTAAAAATTGTGCTAAAATTGCTTATGGTTTGGCACTTTCTTCAGTTTGCATAGGCTTTGTTTTTTTAACAGTTTTAGCTGATTTTGCAGTTTTAACAGCCTTTACGCCTTTTACGGGAAGTAGCACAAAATCAAGAACTTCTTCAAGCGTTTCCACAGGCATAAAGTTCACTGTTTCTTTCACTTGCTCGTCAACATGGAACAAGTCGGGCTCGTTTGCCTTTGGTATAATTATAGTTTTCATGCCTTCTCTGTAAGCGGCCATGCTTTTTTCTTTTAAGCCGCCAATTGGCAACACTTGCCCGTGAAGCGCTATTTCGCCTGTCATTGCCACATCTGCACGCACTTTCCTTTTTGAAAGACACGATATAAGCGCCGTTGTAAGTGTTATGCCTGCTGAAGGGCCGTCTTTAGGTATTGCGCCTTCGGGGGCGTGTATGTGAATATCTGTATCTTTAAAAATTGTGCCGTCAAACTTGTATTTTTCGCTGTTGAGTTTTGCATAAGTTATGGCAAGGCGTGCACTTTCTTTCATCACATCGCCAAGCGAGCCTGTAAGCTCCAGCTTGCCGCCGCCGTTTTGTATAAGTTCAACTTCAATGGGCAAAATTTCGCCGCCGACACGCGTCCAAGCAAGGCCGTTTGCAACGCCGATAGAATCGCTTCTGCTGCAAAATGTGGGTTTAATTCGCTTCGGCCCCAAAAGCTCTTCAAGAGATGATGCCGTTATGCTTATTTTGTCTGTCTCGCCTGCAGCAACACGTTTTGCACACTTACGCAAAACCTCGTTTATTGTGCGCTCTAAACTGCGAACGCCGGCCTCTTGTGTGTAGCTGTCAATAATGCCGAAAATTGCAGAAGTGTTGAATTTAACATGTTCTTTAAGCCCTGTTGCCTTTAGTTGTTTTGGCACAAGGTGTTTTTTTGCAATATTCATCTTTTCAATTCGCGTGTAGCTCGAAAGCTCAATAACGTCCATTCTGTCAAGAAGAGGGCGGGGGATAGTGTCGAGCGTGTTCGCCGTTGTTATAAACAAAACATCGCTTAAATCAAACGGTATATCAAGGTAATGGTCTTTAAAAGATTTGTTTTGCTCAGGGTCAAGCGCCTCTAAAAGTGCGGCGGCAGGGTCGCCGCGAAAATCGCTTGCAAGTTTATCTACTTCGTCTAAAAGCAAAAGTGGGTTGCTGCTTTTTGCGGTTAAAATAGCGCTGATAATTTTTCCGGGCATTGCGCCTATATATGTGCGGCGGTGCCCCCTAATTTCAGCCTCGTCTCGCACACCGCCAAGCGACATGCGCGCGTATTTTTTGCCAAGGCACTGCGCCACAGAGTGTGCAATTGATGTTTTACCAACACCCGGGGGGCCAACAAGGCATATAATTTGTGCCTTTGCCTCGGGTGCAAGTTTTCTAACCGCTAAAATTTCAAGTATGCGCTCTTTAACTTTTTTCATGCCATAATGCTCTTTATCAAGCACTGTTTCAGCTTTTTTTATGTCTAATTTGTCTTTTGTCTGAGTATTCCATGGAAGTTCCAGGCATGTGTCGAGGTAAGTGCGAATAACTGTTGCCTCTTGCGAGCTACTAGACATTTTTGTTAGGCGGTCAGCTTCTTTCAGCAGCTTTTCATTTGCTTCTTCGGGCAAATTAAGCGCCTCTATTTTATCTTTGTACGAATCTGTATCGTCTTTTTCGTCGCCGTCGTCTAGCTCGTCAGAAATAACGCGCATTTGCTCTCTCAAATAGTAGTCGCGTTGGTTTTTGTCAATTTGCTCGCTTACTTTGTGCTGAATATCTTTTTCAATTCGCACAATTTTTGTTTCTTTTCTAATAAATTCAAGAATTTTTTCAAGGCGACCCAGCACAGTGTTTTCGTTTAAAATTTCTTGCTTTTCAGCATACTTGAAAAGAAAGTTTGCGGGTATATAGTCGCAAAGCATTGTGGGGTCATCTTGGGTTAAAATTGTGTACATAACGTCTTTGGGAAAGCGACGGTTCATTGTGAAGTACTCTTCAAACACATCGCGTATACTGCGCACAAGTGCCTCTATTCGCACTATGTCGGAATTTTTAATTCCGCGAAGCGGTGCCGCTTTTGTTGAGGCAAGAAGAAATTTACCGGTAGAGTCTACCGTTAAAAGCTTAGCGCGGTATTTACCCTCTACAAGCACTTTAACCAAATCGTCAGACACGCGAAGAACTTGCTTAATTTCGGCAACGGCACCAAAAGAATATAAGTCTTTAAACGTTGGGTCATCAATTTCAAGGTCTCTTTGTGCCACTAGAAAAACAGCGTTACTGTTGTTCATTGCCCAGTCAATAGCGTCAATAGATTTTTGGCGCCCTACCTCGAAATGTATAATATTGCCGGGGAATACCACAAGGCCCCTTAGTGCAATTGTGGGCAGGCGCAAAATATCTGCATTTTTATCAAGAATTATTTTAACTTTTTCAGGCATATTTCCCTCCAAAAGGTGTTTGCTGGTTGTTATTTATTATTTAAGCGTATATATAGTATATTATACACTAAAAGCATTAATACTTCAACATACATTTTTGTTGTATTTTTAAACATTCTTTTAACAAATATAACACACTATACATAAGTAACAGTTTTTAATAACGTAGTGCGATATTTATAATGCATACAATTTTTTGTGCCATGTGATGTAAATTTTTTAAATTATTACTTTACATATACGAAAGTATAGGTTATAATATAAAGAAATAAAAATAAGAAGGTGGAAATTATGGCATTAGGATTTAAAATTAAAAAAGTAAAACTGCAAAACGCATACACACTGGAAGCTCTGTTTGAGAAAATTAAAGACACAGAGTTTGCCGCAGGTAAACCCGAATGGGTAAAACACGGGCTAGCTTATGTTATAGCTTTTCCTGCGCTTGACTCACACAACCAAGTGCAAATTTTATCAGCATCTATGAAAAAAGAGAGCGATACATTCCAAGTACTTAAAATGGAACAAGCAGGTTTGAACAACACGGCAAAAAACATTTTGTTTGAAAATTTAACAGATGGACTTTTGGGCATTAGAAGCGTAATGGGCAAAAATGCAAAAGAAATTGTTGTTCTTGTTGAAAAAACAGCAGAGCAACTTGGCAACATGGGTTTATAAGTAAAAAAATACTTAAAAATTAGAGCCTAGAAATTAGAGAATGGTTTTTACCATGCTTTAATTTCTAGGCTCTTTCTTTTTTTAATTAAGCTTTAATCTTTAGTTGCTTTCCATTAACTTTTGCTTAAAATACAGTTCTTCAAAGCCCTCTATGGGCATAGGTTTCGCAAAATAATAACCTTGCGCCGCGTCGCATTTTATTTTTCTTAAAAATTCAATTTGCTCTATATCTTCAATACCCTCTGCAACGGTGTACATGCCAAGGTTGTTTGCAAGCTCAACAATGCTCTCTACAACAAGGTCTCCGCGGCGGTGCTCTTCTTCGTCGTCAAGCTCTATAAAAAAGCTTCTGTCAAGTTTAAGTGTGTTCACTTTAAAGTTTTTAAGCATACCAAGCGATGAATAGCCCGAGCCAAAGTCGTCTATCGACACAAGGAAGCCCTCGCCGTGAAGCTCTTTGAGCAGTACTTTAAGCTCTTTTTCATTTTCCAAAACCGTGCTCTCTGTAAGCTCTATCTCAATGTATTTAGGGTCAACACCATAAGATGAGACAATTTGTTTTATCTCATTCACAAAGTTTTTGTTTTTAATGTGCAACCGCGAGAAATTAACAGACACAGCAAGGCATTCCTTGCCCATTTCACGCCAAGATTTTAAAGTTTCACACACACGGTGAAGCATATATTTGTCAAGCTGGGCAATAAACCCGTTTTGCTCAAAAAGCGGTATAAATTCATTTGGGTAAAACATTTTTCCGTCAGGCTCAATCCAGCGCACAAGCGCTTCTGCACCTATAAAGCGGCCGTTGTTAATATTGCATTTTGGCTGTAAAAATACTTTGAATTCTCTGTTTTCAAGCGCACGTTGCTTTTTATTTGAAATCTGTGTGTCTCTCAAAACCTTTTGGGTAAATGTTTCGTCATAGTCCCAAATATTATTCATCGAGTCATTTTTTGCAAACGAGTGCGCTATATTCACTTTGTTTACAATGTCATTTACATTATTTTCACCGGGTGAAAGGTAATATCTGCCGTATCTAAAGAGGAAATGATGTTCGCTCATTTCCGGCAATAGTTCCTTAAACAAAATCTCGTACTCTTTTGAAGAGCTTTCAAGGTCTTCAAAAAGCGTGCTTTGTGAGAAGAACATAAACTCTTCTGCCGATACACGAGCTTGGAAAAAGCTCTTGTCGGGCACGTTTTTGCCTGTGTTTGCAATGGCGCGTATAACCTTGTTGCCCGCTTCATAGCCAAACATTTCATTAATTGCCTTAAAATTAACTAAATCAAGCTTAATGGCAATATATTTTTTGTCAGGCTCTTTTTCCAGTGCCTCTGCCATTAACATTTTATACTTAAGCAAGTTCGGCAAGCCGGTAAGCTCGTCGTAATATGCGGCCTGTTCCAAAACTTTTTCAGAATTATTTTTTGATATTACAAAGTATCCAATCGCTCCAAGTGCAGTGAGAATAATGATTGTACTAACTAATATCATGCTGTTAGATATGTTTTGAACGCTTGTTGCTATGCTTTCTTCTGAAATTTCAAAAAATAGCATCCAGTCGTTAATAATAATTGGCCTGTATTCACCGAACTTTCTCTCTCCGTTTAAAACGTATGAAATACTGCCGGAATTTTTCTCTTTGAAATCGTCTGTAACACTTTCAAAACTAACACCGCTCTCAAACTCGGCACTTTTGAACGCATCAAAAGATATAACAAAAGAATTTGTGCTTAAAATAATGTTGCTCTCGCCGTCAACAATTAAGTTTAAACCTCTTTCATCTGTAAATGTAGTTAAAAGCGTGTCAAGGTAAGTTGTGCAGTATTCTGCTGCCAAAACTCCGTCAACTTTTCCGTCAACATAAATTGGCACAGAAATTAAAACAACTTCTTTTTCAGCATAAGGCGATATATATACACTTGATACATAATCGGTACCCTGAATAGAAATGTTATAATATTCGGTTTGCGAAACATCGGCAAATTTACCTGTCGATAAAAATGCCGTGCCGTTTGCATCTACTATCAAAACTGTTTCATAGTTTAACAGTTCTTGCTTTTCATTAACATAGCTAAGTATATCGCTTTCGTTCACCCCAATTATGGGTAGTGTCTCAGCGAAATTTTTAGCGTTATATATCATGCTTTCAAGCTGGCGGTTAAGCGCAAGCTGTTGCTGGTCTGCCATATCGGATAGGGTGCTTCTAACTGATTTTTCAAGTTCATAATTAACTGTTGCATTAAACACAAAAATGCTGTAAGAAATGCCCAGAAAAAACAGCAGGCCCAATAATATTGAAACAATTAACTTTTTGCTCTTCATAAAAACATTCTACCTTATTTTATATATAACTTAATGGACTTGTGAGTTTTCAATAAATATTATTTTAACACTTACATATAATAATGTCAATGTTGTATTAATATAGGTGTTGCATAAAATAACTATAAATTAAGCGGCTAAACGTTGTTTTTATTATGTGCATTAATTAAAAAACTAAATTAGGCGTTTTGCACATATATTATAAGCGTTATTATGTAAAAATGTGCAATAGGCGAGAAATTAAAATTGAGGTTGACATGGCACAATTTACATGTTAAAATTTTAACAAATAGTTGTTAAATATTTAACAACATAATTTCTTTGGAGGGTTACTACATGGAAAAAAACGAAAATAAGGCTTATGGAACTGTTGCCACAGTTGAAGAGCTAAAAGCAAAACTTGATGCAATAAGAAACGCACAAAAAGAGTTTGCACTTTTCTCTCAAAGCCAGGTGGACGCAATTTTTAAAGCTGCGGCAATAGCTGCAAACAAAAGCCGCATACCGCTTGCAAAAATGGCAGTAAGCGAAACAGGCATGGGCATTGTGGAAGATAAAGTTATTAAAAACCACTATGCTGCTGAGTATATTTATAATAAGTATAAAAACACAAAAACTTGCGGTGTAATTTCAAGAGATGATGCAATGGGAACAAGGGTAATTGCAGAGCCAATTGGTGTTATAGCTGCAGTTATTCCCACAACTAACCCCACTTCTACTGCAATTTTTAAGGCATTAATTGCCCTTAAAACACGCAACGGTATTATTTTCAGCCCACACCCACGTGCAAAAAACTGCACAATTGAGGCGGCTAAAATTGTGCTTGAAGCCGCAGTTAAAGCCGGTGCACCTGAGGGCATTATCGGCTGGATTGACACACCATCGTTAGAACTTACAAATGAAGTTATGAAAAACACAGATATAATTCTTGCAACAGGCGGCCCGGGTATGGTACGCAGTGCTTATTCAAGCGGCAAGCCCGCTATTGGTGTTGGCGCCGGTAATGTGCCTGCACTGTTCCACAAAACTTGTGATGTTAAAACTGCTGTATCGTCTGTTATATTGTCAAAAACGTTTGACAACGGCGTAATTTGCGCCAGCGAGCAATCTGTTATAGTAGAAAGCTCAATTTACGATGAAGTTAAAGCAGAGTTTAAACTGCGCGGTTGCCACATTTTAAGCGCAGCGGAAATTAAAAAAGTGCGTAGCACAATTTTAATAAACGGTGCACTTAACGCAAAAATTGTTGGCCAATCAGCATTTAAAATAGCACAACTATCGGGCGTTGATGTGCCTGAGAGCACAAAGGTTCTAATAGGTGAAGTTACAAGTGTAGAGCTTAGCGAAGAATTTGCGCATGAGAAACTTTCACCGGTACTGGCTATGTACAAATATACAAAATACGAAGATGCAATTATGAAAGCCGACAAGCTAGTAAAAGACGGCGGCTACGGACATACTGCCTCAATATTTATAGATACAGCGATTGCTGCAAAAGACCTTGAAACGTTTGAAAACACGATGAAAGCTTGCCGCATTGTTGTTAACACACCTGCCGCACACGGCGGTATAGGCGACTTATATAACTTTGCTCTTGCGCCGTCTTTAACGCTGGGTTGCGGAAGCTATGGCGGAAACTCCGTCTCGGAAAACGTGGGCGTAAAGCACCTTATAAATACAAAAACAGTTGCCGAGAGGAGAGAGAATATGTTGTGGCTTAGAACTCCGGAGAAAGTTTACTTTAAAACAGGTTGCTTGCCAATTGCATTGGCAGAGCTTAAAGAAGTTTACGCAAAGAAAAAAGTATTTGTTGTTACAGATGAATTTTTGTACAAAAACGGTTACTCAAAAAGAGTTACGGACTTGCTCGACGATATGGGCATTATGCACACAACTTTCTTTGATGTTGAGCCCGACCCAACACTTGCATGCGCAAAAGAGGGCGCAAAGGCTATGGAGCTTTTCGAGCCTGATAGCATTATTGCCCTTGGCGGCGGTAGCGCAATGGACGCGGCAAAAATTATGTGGACACTGTACGAGCACCCCGATATTGACTTTGAAGACATTGCAATGCGCTTTATGGACATAAGGAAAAGAGTGTACGGCTTCCCGAAACTTGGCACTAAAGCAAACTTTATTGCTATACCAACAACAGCCGGTACAGGCAGTGAGGTAACACCGTTTGCTGTTATAACAGACGAGACAACAGGCATGAAATACCCACTTGCAGACTATGAGCTAATGCCAAACATTGCAATTGTAGACGCAGACCTTATGATGAATATGCCAAAAGGGCTTACAGCTGCCTCGGGTATTGACGCATTGACACACTCTTTAGAAGCGTACGCATCAATGCTTGCCAGCGACTACACAGACGGAATGGCACTTAAAGCAATAAAAATTATATTCGAGTATTTGCCACAAGCATACAAAAACGGCGCGAATGACCCGAAAGCGAGAGAAAAAATGGCAGACGCTTCAACGCTTGCAGGTATGGCGTTTGCAAACGCTTTCCTTGGTGTTTGCCACTCAATGGCTCACAAACTGGGTGCGATGCACCACTTGCCTCACGGCGTTGCAAATGCACTGCTTATTAACGAGGTTATACGCTTCAACATGGCAGAAGTTCCGACAAAGATGGGTGCGTTTTCACAATATAAATACCCACATGCGAAACAACGCTATGCTGAAATTGCCGCATTCATAGGCATACGTGGCGCAAACGATGATGAAATGGTTGAAAAACTTATAGCAAAAATTGACGAACTTAAAAATGCACTTGACATTAAGAGCAAAATAAGCGATTATGGTGTTAAGAAAGAAGATTTCGAGGCAACTCTTGACGAGATGACAGAAAACGCTTTTGATGACCAATGCACAGGTGCAAACCCACGTTACCCGCTTATGAGCGAGATGAAGCAAATGTATCTAAATGTATTTTAATATGTGAAACGGAGTAGTATTATGGAAAATATAATTGCACAGCGTAAAAACAAAACAGTTTACCTCAAAGACGGCTGCGTTTATAAAACATTTGACGAAAGCTTTAAAACCTCGCAAATTTTAAACGAGGCACTTAACCAAACACGCGTACAAGAAGCTGGCTTAAACGTGCCGCAGATGTTAGAAGTTAAAAGAGTAGAAGGCGGCAAATGGGCTATTGTAAGTACATTTGTAGAGGGTAAAACGCTAACACAAATAATGGCAGAGAGCCCTGAGAAAATGGACGAGCACCTAGAGCTTTTTGTAAAAATACAAATGGAGATACACGCGAAATACACACCGCATTTAAACAAATTGCGCGATAAAATGTCGATGAAAATAGCAGAGACAGGCCTTGATGCAACAACGCGCTATGAGCTTATGACACGCCTTGAGGGTATGCCACGCCACAAAAAAACGTGCCACGGAGATTTTAGCCCAAGCAACATAATTATAACGCAAAGCGGAGATTATTATGTTATAGACTGGGCACACGTAACACAGGGCAGCGCCTCGGCAGACGTTGCACGCGCTTACCTTTTGTTTATGCTAAAAGGGCAAAAAGACGTAGCAGAGCAGTATATTAAGCTATTTTGCCAAAAAAGCGACACTGCACGCCAATATGTTGAAAAATGGATACCGATTGTTGCAGCGTCTCAGCTTGTTAAAGGCAACGAGAGCGAGCGCGAGTTTTTGACAAAACTTGCTGACGTTGTAGAGTATGAATAGAATAAGTTGTGCTTGTTAGCGCAATGTTTAACATTTCATTCTAACTTTATAATGCAAAAACCGGTTAGAGCAAATTATTAATCTGATATTATTCAAATTAACAATAAAAACCTTGACATGATTTTGTGTCAAGGTTTTTTTGTTTTGTAAAAAATATATCAAATAAAAAACAAGTTAGCTTTTTGTAATAAAAAATTCCAATACAATGTCATCTTTAGCGCTTATATGGTACTCTTTTTCAACGTCTGCGCCCCATGTGTTTATGCCGCCAACGCCGCGCATTTTTGACATTATGCGCACGTGTGTATGCCCTGTATTTGGCAGCTCGTGTTTGTGGGTTGCGCTCTCAAGCTCTTGAGCAGAGTTGTCAAGCACTGAAAAATGGAACGGTGTATCGCACATTTTAAAGTTAAGCTCGCTGTTTGTGCCTATTAGCTTTACACCGTGCGAATAAACATGGCAGCCGTTTTCTTGCGGCATTAAGTAATCGGCTGTTTTAACCTTTTCTGTATACTTGCCGAAAACACCGCCCTTAAATCTGTCGGGGTAAGTCTCGCCTGAATAGCCTGTATATTCGTAATCTGCTATTCTGTCTTGCGTTATAAAATTCATGCCGAAAAGCGCTAAATCGGGCAAATCTGCGCCGTTTAATTTTGCGCTTACTTTAATTGTTCCGTCTGAGTAAACAGTATAAGCAACCTGCGTTTTTGTGCCAATAAGCGTGTCAAATGTGTACTCTATCGTAACAAAATTGTCGTTTTCCTCGGTAATTTTTATATCAATATGCTTTTGGTACATGCTAGCAAAGTTCCACAGGCCCGATTTTTGCGCAAAGCCGTTTGCCGTGTCGTTTTCTGTTAAGGCACGCCAATAAATTGGCTTGCTTGCCCTGTAAAGCCACTCATAACCGCTGTATTTCAGCGACACAATGCCGCCCTCAACGTAGGAGAAAAGCACGCTGAAATTTTCGCCCTTAACGCCTAAGTTGCAATCGCCTTTTATAACTTCAAACGTTTTGCTGTTGTCAATTGCGTGGTTTACCGCCATGTTTTTTATGGCGCTTGTGTTTTTCTCGTCGTGCTTTTTCCTATCCAAAGGTGTGCTGTACCAGTATTTTACCTCTTGCATTGCGGGCTTTTCGGTTCTGTCTGCAAAAACAATGCCGTTGCCGCTAAAGTTATAATCTGTCGGTCTGTCGGCAAAATCTCCGCCGTAGCCCAAATATTTTATGCCGCCTTTTTCGGTGTAAATAGCTTGGTCCATGTAGTCCCATATAAAGCCGCCTTGGTAGCTTTTGTGCTTGTCAAGCAGTTTTATATAGCTCTCCATGCCGCCAATGGAATTGCCCATGTTGTGCATGTACTCACATACAATATACGGTTTATCGTAGCCAATTGATAAAAATTCGTCAATTTCCTCGGGCTCTGCGTACATTCTGCTGTAAATATCGGTGCAGTCAGAGTAATCATCGTCGTAAAAACAGCTCTCGTAATGCACATAGCGCAGGCTGTCTTTTCGCCTAAAGTAGTTCGCCATTGCCAAAATAACTTCGCCGGAGTACGACTCGTTGCCGCAAGACCACCATAAAATTGACGGGTGGTTTTTGTCGCGCTCGAACATAGACACAGCCCTGTCTATAACGCAGTTTTGCCACTTTTTGTCGTGGCGTGGCACATTCCAAGACGGCTCAACAGCGCCCATTTTTTGCCACGAGCCGTGCGTTTCAAGGTTAGTCTCGTCCATAACAATAATGCCGTTTTTGTCGCACAGCTCATAAAAATAGCTGTTGTTTGGGTAGTGGCTTGTGCGCACTGCGCTTATATTGTTGCGCAAAAATACATCAATGTCGGCCTCCATATCGGCATTAGAAATTGCCCTGCCTTTTTCGGGGTTCCACTCGTGGCGGTTTACGCCGTTTATAATCAGCCTCTCGCCGTTTAGGTACATAACGGCATCACGTATTACAAAGTGCCTAAAGCCTATTTCTTGCACCACAACTTCCGATATATCGCCATTTTCGTCGTAGACGTTTATTGTTAGTTTGTACAAATTAGGGTTGCTTATGTCCCAAAGGGTCACGTCGCACAAATTATATTTTGGGCTCTCGTAATATTTTATGTCGTTTTCGGCTTCTTCTGTTTTTTGCTGTTCGCTGTATGTAAATGATGGCTTTTCGCTCAAAACAATGTTGTTTGTGCAGTCTTTTAGTGTAAAGCTGATATTCGGCTCGCTGTCTGTTTTTATTTTAAATGAAAACTCGCCGCTTTTTAAATCATCACACACTTTGGGGCAAACCCATAAGTCCTCGATATGCACTTTTGGCTTTGCGTATAAAATAACATCACGGAAAATGCCCGAAAACCTGAAAAAGTCTTGGTCTTCAAGCCATGCTGCAGAAGATTTTTTATACACTTCCACACAAATGTAGTTGCCGCTATTCTTTAAATAAGGTGTAAGGTCAAAATCTGATGGTGTAAAGCTGTCCTCGGCATAGCCGACAAACTCACCGTTTAAGTAGAGTGAAAAAGCTTGCTCTACACCTTTAAAGGATATGCACACGCTTTTGCCGTTAAAATTTTGCGGTAAGTCGAAAAATCTCGTATAGCTTCCAACGGGGTTGTAATCTTCGTCCACAAAAGGTGGGCGCAAGTTGCACACGCCGTCCCATGGGTACATTGTGTTTACATAGTGTATGTTGTCGTGGCCACTCATTTGTATGTGAGAGGGCACTTCAATTTCGCCAAAGCCGCTTAAGTCAAAGCCTGTTTTGTAGAAATCAGCAGGCCTGTCAGCAATATTTTTGCTGTACTTAAACTTCCAAGTGCCGTTTAAAGGGTAAAAAAGTGTTGCGTTTTTTTCTGCGGCACTCGCTTCGTTTTCGTAAAACAAGTGGTCAGAGTGCGCATCTAAGCGGTTAATTTTGTATACCTCGGGGTTTTGTAAAATGCTTTGTAAATTTTCCATATGTAACCTCGTTATTTAAAATAAATTATTTGTATTAACTAATTTTACTAAAAAGCCTCACTGTGTAAAAAATTGTTTCGTCGTCAACTAAAAAATAACTATTTTGCAGTGCCTGTAGTTAATAGTTAACATTTGATAAAGTATTAACCTCAATATAAATATAATAATAATGGGCACGGTTGTCAACATAAAACGGTTAGTTTTACGCCGCAAGCTGTGCTGAATAAGATATGAAGCAAGCAGATGTTTATTAAAAGAGTTTGCATTTTCAAATTATTAATACGCATGTGTATGAATTTATGCGTTTAATTTGCACAAATTGCCGCATTTTGTAATAAAATTTTAAACAAAAAACTATTGCTTTTTTTTGCCTATCTGTTATAATTATTATTAAAAGTGGGTAAAAGTGGGGATAAATGGGCTAAAGTGGGTTAAATTTGGAGAAAAGAGGTGGCTTTTATGTTAATGGGCGAATATAACTTTTCCATTGATGAAAAAGGGCGCCTCAATTTCCCGGCTAAATATAGGGACAGAATGGGTGAAGAGTTTACTGTTGCTTATTGGCTTGACAACAGCCTTGTTGCTTTTCCGCAAGATAGGTTTGAGGCTATTGCCGAGAGCCTTGTGGGCAAGGGGTTTAGCAAAGCCAGAGACGCACAGCTGTACCTTTTTACATCGGCCGCGCCGGTGCAGCCCGACAAACAAGGGCGCATACTTTTGCCGCAAAAACTTAGAGACTACGCAAAACTTGAAAAAGAAGTAACAATTTTAGGCGTTGGAGACCATGCCGAAATTTGGAACACATCTGCATGGAAAGTGCGCAGTGAACAGATGACTGCCGAAAAATTTGCACAAGTTCTTGAAGAGCTTGAACTGTAATTTTTAGTTTTATTTCACTTTGACTATCGATTTATATAGCAATGTTTAAATTGAGCTGATATTAAGCAGGCATAAATAAAAAAAGCAGAAAGGAGTGGTTGAAACATGAGTGAAAACAACAAACAAGAAAGCGAAATTGCCCAAAAAACCGAAACAAAGCCAGAGTTTAACCACGTATCCGTTTTGCTAAGCGAGTGCATTGAAAATTTAAACATAAACCCAAACGGCTTATACATGGACGGCACAGCCGGTGGGGCAGGGCACTCTTTTGAAATTGCAAGGCGGTTAACAGGCGAAGGCGGTATGCTTTTTGCATTTGACCGTGACCCAACTGCAGTAAATGTGGCAACAGGAAAGCTTAAAAACTTACATGCAACTGTAATTCAAAATAATTTTATGAACGCCGCAAAAGAGCTTAAGGCCCTAGGCATAAACGGCTTAGACGGCGCACTGCTGGACCTGGGCGTATCATCGCACCAGCTGGACGAAAAACAGCGCGGCTTTTCTTACAGCGAAGACGCACCGCTTGACATGCGAATGAGCAGTAGCGGTAAAACCGCAGCAGACATTGTAAACAGTGCAAGCCGTGAAGAGCTAGCGGCAATTTTGAGAGAGTACGGCGAAGAAAAAAACGCATGGAATATTGCAGGTAAAATTTGCACTGAAAGAGAAAGCAAGCCTATTTTAACAACACTGGCACTTGTTGATTGTGTTTTAGCCGCAACACCGCCTGCAATAAGGCGCAAACAAAAAAACCCTGCAAGGAAAACTTTTCAAGCAATAAGAATTGCAGTTAATGAAGAGCTTGACTCGCTTTCAAAAGGGCTAGACGAAATATTTGAAATACTAAATACGGGTGGGCGTTTTTGCATAATAACGTTTCACTCAATTGAAGACAGAATTGTAAAACAGCGCTTTAAAACATGGGCTACATCTTGCGTTTGCCCGCCGGAGTTTCCTGTTTGTGTTTGCGAAAACAAGGCAAAAGCAAAAATTATAACTAAAAAGCCAATAGAGCCAAGCGAAAATGAAATAAACGCAAACAGAAGAGCAAGAAGTGCAAAACTTAGGGTTATAGAGAAATTATAAGCATATAATAATTAAAGAGAGATGATTAACCAATGCAAGCAAATAACACATACATAAACCAGAATACAAACGCAACAGCGTACGATTTAGATTACTTTGCAAAAAGTGAGACAAAAAAGCCGCGCCTTTATGTTGCAAAACACGCTAAAAATAAAAACAATTTAAAAGGCTACAACAAAAGTTTGTTTAAAACAATATTTATAGCTACTGTTTTAATAACGCTTGTTTCGGCTGTTTTGTACATGCAAAGTGTAGACACAGCGCTTACAGGTGAAATTGCAAAACAAGAGCAAGCACTTTTGGAGCTTGAAAGCGAATACGGCTACTTGAATAACGAAATAGAGATGAAAACAAATTTAATTAATGTTGAAAGTTACGCCATACAGCAACTGGGGCTTGTTAAGCGAGATTCAGCACAAACTGTTTATTTGTATAGAGACGGCGGCACACAAATAACGTATCAAAAAACTGTTTGGCAAGAAATAATAGGTATGCTTTCAAACAGTGTGCAAAATATTTCGGCATATATTCCGTCTAATAAGTAATATTTATTATCACTGCTGTTTTTTTGTGCTATAATAGTTTACAGCGGTGATAATTGCTTTTTATGCAGAATTTTATCAATAGATTTTGCAATATATAAAGAGCCAAAAGGGGAAGTTCTTATGGCAGACAATAAAAACATTAATACAAGCGGCCAACAAAACAGCGGTGATTTTAACAAAACAGTTTCAAGCGATATGCGCTTTAAAGCAATACTTGCGGCTGTTTTGTTTTGCTTGCTTGCATTTGGCGCTGTAATTTATAACCTTGTGCAATATCAATTTGTAGATGCAGATATTTATAAAGCAATGGCGGCAGACCAGCAGCTTAGTGATGAGATAATAACGCCGCACCGTGGCTCGGTTTACGACACTAATATGAAAGAACTTGCGCGAAGCTCTACTGTGTGGACAGTTGTTGCGGCGCCTGCAAGCATGGTGCAAGCAGGCACTAACGTAACAATGGTGGCACAAAAGCTTGCGGAAGTTTTAGAGCTTGATGTAAATGATGTGCTTGAAAAATTGCGCGATGAGAATTCTCAATATAAAATAATAAAAAACAGGGTTGAGAAGCCGGTTGCAGACTCTATAATAGAATGGATGAGCGAATATAACGCAACACCGGCTGGCAAAGAAAACCCCGTGCGCGGCATTTTGCTTGAGCCCGACAGCAAAAGATATTACCCATACGGCTCGCTTGCGTCCACCGTTATAGGCTTTACAAACACAGACGGCGACGGCCTAACAGGCCTTGAGCTTTATTACAACGAAACATTAAAAGGCACCGAGGGCAGAATTTTAACTGCGCAAAATGCCTGGGGCTATGAAATGGACAGCGACTATAAGGTTGAATACCCGGCAGATGACGGAAACAGCCTTGTGTTAACAATAGACGCAGTTATTCAGCAAACGCTTGAAAAATACCTAAGCAACGCCATACAAGACCACAACGTTGCAAACAGGGGCACAGGCATTGTTATGAATGTGCAAACGGGCGAAATTCTTGCAATGGCAACACTGCCGGGCTATGATTTGAACGCCCCTTACACACTTTATGACGACACACTAACACAAGAAATTGCCGCAATACAAGACGAGGCAGAGCGCACCGCCGCAATGCAAACAGCACAGCAAACAATGTGGCGCAACAAAGCGGTGCAAGATATATACGAGCCAGGCAGTGTTTTTAAAGTTGTTACAGCGGCTGCCGCGCTTGATTCGGGCGCAGCAGATTTGAGCACATCGTACTCATGCACGGGCAGTATTCGCGTTGCAACGCATACAATGCGCTGTGCACACACAGAGGGGCACGGCACACTTGATTTTTATGGCGGTTTAAATAAATCTTGCAACCCGTATTTTATACAGCTAAGCTGGCAAATGGGCGCAGAAATTTTTGCAGATTATTTAGAGGTTTTTGGTTTTTATGAAAAAACAGGAATAGACATGCAAAATGAAGCGCAAAGTAATGTTTATGAGGAAAGCGCGCTAAACATAACAGAGCTTTCGTCATCGTCGTTCGGCCAGTCAAGCCAAGTTACGCCAATTTCAATGATAAATGCAGTTGCGGCGGCTGTGAACGGCGGCTATTTAATGGAGCCGTATGTTGTGAAACAAGTGCTCGACAGCGACGGAAATATTGTTGAAATAACAGAGCCGACAGTTAAAAGGCAAGTTGTGTCACAGCAGACTAGTGAGCTAATGGCAAGTATGCTTGAAGACAGTATTGCAGAGGGGCAAAACAATGCGGCGTATGTTGCAGGGTACCGCGTTGGCGGAAAATCAGGCACAAGCCAAAAGCAAACTGTTTATGAGGGCAACGAGGACGACACATTGCGCATTTCATCTTTCTGCGGCTTTGCTCCGGCAGATGACCCACTAGTTGCGTGCTTAATTATACTAGACGAGCCGCACGATAATTTCAGCTCTTACGGCGGCGTTTTGTGCGGGCCTGTTGTTGGCTCAATAATGGCAGACGTTTTGCCATATATGGGCGTTGAGCCGCAGTACACACAAGAAGAGCTTGAAACAGTGCAAGAAACCGTGCCAAACCTCACAGGCATGACAGTACTTGACGCAAACAGGCAGTTAAACTCGCTTGGTTTTAACTCTTCTGAAGTGGGCACAGGCACTTCTGTTACAGGGCAATACCCGGCTGCCGGTGCCATGCTTGCAAGGCAATCTGTTGTAGTGCTGTACACAGACGAGGGCGCACAGCCTGTAAGCGTTGTTGTGCCTGATATAAGTGGAAAAAGTGTAGCACAAGCAACGCAAACTTTAAATGCCGCAGGCCTAAACATAGACATTATGGGCGTAACAGAAGAGAGTGAAAATGTTATTGCCATGACACAAAACTTTACACCCGGCACACAAATTGCAATGGGTAGCGTTGTGGAAGTTATGTTTTATGATAAAACGGTTACAGACTAAATTAATAGTAAAATTTCAAAAAGGAGAGTTTGAACATTGACTTTAATCGAACTTTTTAAAGACGTTGAATATGAGGGCGTTTTGCCAAGTGGCGACGTTGAGTTTGTGGCGCAAGACTCTCGCCGTGTAATAAAAAACACTGTTTTTGTGTGTGCAAAGGGCACACAGACAGACGGGCACATTTATGCGCAAAAAGCGCTTGACGCAGGTGCTGTTTGCGTTGTTACAGAGCATAAAATGAATATTAAAAACGAAGTAGTTGTGAAAAACGGGCGCAAAGCGTATGCAATTTTGTGCCGCAATTACTTTGGAAACCCGGCAAAACATTTAAAACTTACAGCTGTTACAGGCACAAACGGAAAAAGCACGGTAACAACTGTTATAAAACAAATTTTAGAGCTAGCCGGCAACAAAGTTGGGCTAATTGGCACTATACATGCACAAATAGACACAATGCAAGTGCCTGCAAAATATACAACGCCCGAATCGTGGGATTTATACGCACTATTTGCACGTATGCTTGCCGCAGGGTGCAACCATGTTGTTATGGAGGCAAGCAGCCAAGCGCTTGACCAGCTTCGCCTTTATGGCGTTCACTTTGACGTGGGCGTTTTTACAAATTTAACACAAGACCATTTAGACTACCACAAGACGTTTGAAAACTATTTTACCGCGAAAAAAAGCCTTTTTAACCAAGTAGATACGCTTGTTACAAATATTGATGACGAGTATGGAAGGCGCCTTTTGAACGAAACCAACGTAAAGAAGAAAATAACAGTGTCGTGCAGTGACGACAGTGCAGATTACACGGCACATAACACACAGTTAAGTGCGGCAGGTGTAAAATTTGAAATGGTGGGCACAGGTGAAATTCAGCGTGTGAATTTCCCTATGCCGGGTGCTTTTTCGGTTAGCAATGCGCTTGTTGCTTGTGCGGCGGCTGTGGCGCTTGGTGTAAGCTTTAGTGTTGCGGCACAGGCTTTGCAAAATAGCAAGGGCGTGTGCGGCAGGGCAGAGGTGCTTTACCATGGCGACTTTACCGTAATTTGCGACTATGCCCACACGGGCGATGCAATTGCACAGGTGCTGTCCAGTATTGCGCCTTTTGTAAAGGGCAGGCTTGTGGCACTTTTTGGCTGTGCAGGCGAGCGTGACGCGAAAAAACGAACACAAATGGCAGATGCCGTTGTAGAATATGCAGATTTTTTTGTGCTTACATCAGACAACCCACGAAAAGAAGACCCATATGAGATTATTGCTGATGTTGAGCCGACATTGAAAAAATCAAAAAAACCGTATATTGTGGAAGTAGAGCGAAGAACGGCACTAAAAAAAGCACTTGATTTACTTGTGAACGACGATGTTCTGGTGCTTTGCGGCAAAGGCCATGAAGATTACCAAGTAGTTGACGGCGTAACTGTGTATTTAGATGAGCACAGAATTGTGCGTGAATGGCTTGCGGCAAACGGCAGATAGTGGTACAATAAAGAATGTTGTAAAAACTGCCAGAAACGGAGGCATTGTATTGAATAAACATGTTTTGGCCAGTGTGCTTTTAAATGGCGTAGGCACAAATAGCTTGAGTATTAACCCATTAATTAAATCAGTAGTAACAGACTCTAGGCAAGCGGCCGAGGGCTGTGTATTTGTGTGCATAAAAGGCGAGAGGGTAGACGGGCACGATTATGCACAGCAAGCTGTTAGCCTTGGTGCTGTTTGCGTTGTGGCACAGCGCTACTTAAACGGGGTTGATGAAAGCATAACGCTTATTGTGGGCGACCCGCTTGACGCAATGATTAAAATAGGTGAAAATTACAGAGACCTTTTTGCACCTGTTTTAATAGGTGTAACGGGCAGTGTTGGCAAAACCACCACTAAAGAGTATTGCTATGCGGTTTTTTCTGAGTTTGGCAAAACGCTTAAAACACAGGGCAATAAAAACAACGAAATAGGTATGCCAAACACGCTTTTTGAGCTTGAAGACAGCACAAAATACGCCGTTATAGAAATGGGTATGCAAGGGCTTGGCGAAATTGAAAAATTATCGCTTGCGGCAAAGCCGAACGCCGCAATTATAACCCAAATAGGCACAGCGCATATGCAGCAGCTTAAAACGCGCGAGAACATATGCAAAGCAAAGCTTGAAATTTGTAAAGGCATGAACAAAGGCGCAATTATTGCTATAAACGGCGATGATGATTTGCCGAAAAAAGAGGACATTCCAACGCATGTAAACCCAGTGTTTTTTGCTATTAAGAATAAAAATGCAGACGTTGTGGCAAACGAAATAAGGTTTGATGAAAACGGAACATTTTTTGACATTGAAGATAAATTGCACGGCACGATAAGTGCGTTTATACCTGCAATTGGTGCGCATAATGTTATGGACGCACTAAGTGCATACGCAATTGCAACACGCCTGGGGCTTAACGCGAAGAAGGCGGCTAAAGCACTTTCAGCGTATAAAACGACAGGCCTGCGCCAAAACATTGTTAAGTTTAAAGGAATAACAGTTATAGAAGACTGCTACAATGCAAACCCTGACAGCGTTAAAGCGGCAATTACTGCCATGTATGATTACAAAGCGAAAGGCGCGAAAATTGCAGTGCTGGGCGATATGCTAGAACTTGGTGAAGCATCTAAGCAAGAGCACGAGCAAATTGGTGTGTTTTGCAGCGAGTACCAAGTAGATGTGCTTATAACAGTTGGCGAGCAAATGCGTGCGGCGCACAACAAAGCGCACGGCCTTGGCATTGAAGCAATGCGCTGCGACACAAACGAAATAGCGGCACAGCTTTTATGCGATGTATGCAAAGAGGGCGACATAGTGCTTATTAAAGCCAGCCGCGGCATGGTGTTTGAGGAAATAATAAAATATTTTTACGAGAATTATAAATAATAATTTTGTTTAGTGCTTAGGGCAAATTAAAATTGCAATTTTTTTGAGCACTATTTTAAGAAACGGAGTTTAAAAAACAAATGGGCTTAGATATGACATTAGCAAGGTACGCGCTTATTGCGGCAGGCTTTAGCGCACTTATTATAACTGCGCTTATTGGCGTGGTTTTAGTTCCGGCGCTCAGAAAGCTTAAATTTGGGCAGACGATAAAAGAAATTGGGCCAAAGTGGCACAGTGCTAAAAACGGCATACCAACAATGGGCGGCATTATGTTTTATATAGGCTCGCTTTTTGGCATAGTTTTGGGCTACACTGTTTTAACAATGGGCGCAAGCACAGTTATAGGCGAGCTTTTGGGCAAAAACATGGTTACACTTTACATTGCAGTTTTAACAAGCCTTGCTTTTGGTGCCGTTGGCTTTTTAGACGACTATGTTAAGGTTGTAAAAAAACGTAATTTAGGCCTGCGTGCACGTTACAAAATAATTGCACAAATTTTTATAACGGCAAGCTTTCTTGCCTCGCTTTATATTAACGGCAGTATTACAACAGCTGTGAATTTGCCGTTTCTAGGCCTTGTGGAATTTGGCGTTTTTTATTATGTAATATCGTTTTTCTTAATTATAGGCGTTGTTAACGCCGTTAATTTAACAGACGGAATTGACGGCCTTGCCGCAAGCGTTACATTTATTGTAATGCTTGGGTTTATGTTCATTGCAAGCATTATGGGAAGTGTAACGTCAGCGCTTTTTGCTGCGGCAATTGCAGGCGGCTGTGCTGGCTTTCTATCGTGGAACTTCTACCCTGCAAAAGTGTTTATGGGCGACACAGGCAGCATGTTTTTAGGCGGAAGTGTAGTTGCGATAGGTTACGCCATAAATCGACCTGAGGTTATTGTTATAATAGGCTTGCTTTATATTTGCGAGGCGCTAAGTGTAATGTTGCAAGTGGCGTATTTTAAGGCTACAAAGGGTAAGCGCATTTTTAAAATGAGCCCGGTGCACCACCATTTTGAGATGTGCGGCTGGAGCGAAATAAAAATTGTTCTTACTTTTAGCTTTTTCACGCTAATGTGCGTTGCCGTTTCTTGTATTTACATTTATTTGAGCATATAATTTTATTATAATGTGAAATGAAAGGTGCACTTGCAAAAATTCCAAAAAGGCGGTGATTAATTGGCACAAAAGGCGAAAAATTTAAAGATGATAGCGAACACACACTCGCACATAAAAAAGAAAGCGCCGATTGACTGGCCGTTTGCCACTATTATAATAATACTTGTCACGTTCGGGCTTGTAATGGTTTTCAGCGCAAGCACGGCATACGCCTATTACAGAATGGATGGCGACAGCTTTTATTACATTCGACAGCAAGCGCTTTTTGCAGTTACGGGAATTTTCTTGATGTTCGCAATTTCTTTTTTCGATTATCATTTGCTTCAAAAATTTGCATGGCCTATAATGGGCGTTACTTTCATTTTGCTTGTTGTTGTGCTTTTTATGGAGCCCATTAATGGCGCAAGGCGCTGGATAAATATTGGCATAACAACGTTTCAACCATCTGAAATTGCAAAGTTTGCAATTATTATAATTTTTGCACACATAATTTCAGTTAATTACGAAAAGATGAAAACGTTTAAGTATGGTGTTTTGCCGTTTCTTGTAATTCTAGGCTGTGTAGCAGGGCTTATGATAGCAGAGCCACATCTTTCGGGAACAATTCTAATACTGGGTATAGGTGCCTCTATGATGTTTGTGGGCGGCACAAACCCCGTTTATTACATTTTGGCAATTCTTGCGCTTGTGGGGCTTGTTGTGGCTGTTTTATACTTTAACCTAATACCATACGCGTGGGATAGAATTCACTACTGGCGAGACCCGTTTTCAGACCCCTCAGACAATGCGTACCAGACAATACAGGGCATGTATGCCATAAGTTCAGGCGGCCTGTTTGGGCTTGGTATAGGTAATTCGCGCCAAAAGCATCTCTACGTGCCCGAGCCGGCTAACGATTTTATTTTTGCAATTTTGTGTGAAGAGCTGGGATTTGTGGGCGCAATGCTTGTAATTTTTCTGTTTCTGTTTTTACTCATGCGTGGCCTTTACATTGCATTTAACGCAAAAGACAAATTTGGCTGTATGGTTGTAGTTGGCATTGTTGTGCAAATTATTTTGCAAGCGGCTTTAAACATTGCAGTTGTTACGAATACAATACCGAACACGGGTATAAGCTTGCCGTTTTTCTCGTATGGGGGTACTTCGCTGTTGATGTTGCTTTGTGAAATTGGGGTGGTGTTAAGCGTGTCGCGCCAAAGTAGTATACACAAAGTGTAGTCATCAGCTATAAAGCACCTATTGCGGCGTCAAAAGCAAACTCCGCTTCGGTCACATACAAAAAGTATGCTCCCTCACGTCGCTTGCATTTTCCTTGCACTAGGCACTTTCTATCCGATGACATTTTTTGGTGTAGTGATACTAAAACGAAAGGAATGTATTCTTTTTGAACATATTAATAGCCGCGGGCGGCACTGCCGGGCACGTTAACCCTGCACTTGCAATTGCAGGCGAGTTAAAAAGGCAAATGCCACACGCTGAAATACACTTTGCAGGCTGTAAAAACGGCATGGAGGCAAAGCTTGTTAAAAATGCAGGGTATACTTTTCATGAAATAGAAGTGCGTGGAATACAAAGGCGCCTTACGCCTAAAAACATTGTGCGCAATTTTGCGGCAATGTACTATTTGGCGACGTCCCTGCCGCGTGCAAGCAAAATTATAAAGAACTTAAAACCTGCACTTGTAATTGGTGCAGGCGGCTATGTAAGCGGCCCTGTTGTGCGTGCGGCGGCAAAAAAAGGCATTAAAACCGCAATACACGAGCAAAATGCATTCCCCGGCATAACAAACAAAATTCTTGCAGGCAAGGTAGACACTGTGTTTGCCGCAGTGCCGCAAGCAGTGGACAGGCTTGGGGTTAAAGAAAAAACAGTTGTTGTGGGCAACCCCATACGCACAGAATTTTTCACACAAAACAAAAGCGCCGCAAGAAAACAGCTTGGTATTAGTGATAACACAGTTCTTATAGTGTCTTTTGGCGGAAGCCTTGGCGCACAAAATATAAATAAAGCGGTGGCACACCTTGCTGTGTGGGAAAAACAAGTTGAAAATTTACACCACATACACGCGAGCGGTAGCATTGAAAAAAATGATTTTGCACAGCTTGCCAAAAGCCTTGGCATTGACAATATAAGTTGCTTTGAAATTAGAGAATACATAGAAAATATGCCGCTTGTTCTTAGTGCGGCAGACCTTGTTATTTCGCGTGCAGGCGCACTAACGCTTGCAGAAATTGCGGCAGTGGGCAAGGCGGCGGTGCTTATACCCTCGCCAAATGTTGCCGAAAACCACCAGTACCACAACGCAATGCAGTTTGAAAAAATAGGCGCCGCAATTGTTATTGAGGAAAAAGATCTAAAAGATAATACACTGGCACAAACGGTGCAAGAGCTTGTGAAAGACAGAGAAAAACTCTTGCAAATGGGCGAAAACGCAAAGGAACTCAGCCACCCCGATTCGCTTGAAAAAATATGGCAAAATTTAAAAATACTGTTAAATATAATATAATGTAAACTGAACTGCGCACTTTTTCACAAAAAAAGCGCCGTTTGCATAATATAGCTTATAAAAGTTATAAACAGCTTGGCATGAAGCCCGGCTGTTAATGCAAAGGGGTGCCGTTTTATGAGAGATATAATTGTGCGAGGCAAAAAAAACCTTAACGGAAGCGTTGAAATACCCGGTGCGAAAAACAGTGCACTGCCGCTAATTGCGGCATCGGTACTTTTCAAAACTAGCGTGGTTTTAAACAATGTGCCTAATTTGTCAGACGTTAAAACAGCCATTGAAATTTTAAATGTGCTTGGTTGCAAAGCAGATTTTTATGAAAAAACTTTAAGCATAAACGCACAGAGTGTTGTCAATTCATACATACCTGAACACTTAATGCAGACAATGCGCTCGTCTTTGTTTTTTTTAGCGCCTATACTAGTTCGCAAAAAAAAGGCATGCATAACTGCACCCGGTGGGTGCAAGCTGGGTGCCCGCCCTATTGATATACACTTAGACGGCCTTGAGAGCATGGGCGCCATAGTTGAACTTGACGAGCTTGGCAAAATTAACTTAACAGCTGACAACGGGCTTAAAGGCGCTGATTTTACGCTGAAATTTCCCAGCGTTGGCGCAACTGAAACACTTATAATGGCAGCGGCAACGGCAAAAGGCAAAAGCGTGCTTCGCGGCGTTGCAAAAGAGCCCGAGATAGAAGACCTAATTCGCTTTTTGCAAAGTGGCGGCGCAAAAATATTTGGTGCAAACACAGATGTTTTATACATAGACGGCGTAGAAAATTTGCACGAGACACGGCACACCGTGTGCCCGGACAGGATTACAGCGGCAACTGTTATGTGTGCTGTTGCGGCTTGCGGCGGCGAGACGTTGCTTTTAAACTGCAACCCGGAACATGTTGGTGCAATTACACCGCACCTAAATTTGCTTGGCTGTAATACAATTGAAACAAGTGCAAGTTCCTTGTGTGTGTCATCAAGTGGGCTGAAAAGCGGTATTGGAAGCGTTTTTACAGATATTTACCCAGCGTTTTCTACCGACGCTGCACCGGTTTTAATGGCAGCATGTTTGCGTGCAAAGGGGCAAAGCATTTGCACAGACACTATTTTTGAAAACCGCTTTGCCTGTGCTAAAGAATTTAACTTGCTGTGTGCAGACGCACAGACAAACGCAAACACAATAACTGTTAATGGTGTGAACGAGCTTTACGGCGCGAATTTAACAGCACACGATTTGCGTGGCGGTGCCGCACTTGTTGTGGCGGCAATGCAGGCGATAGGCGAGAGCAGAATTTCAAACATGCACTTTATTGCGCGTGGGTATGAGGATATAGTTAAGCTTTTTAGCACGCTTGGTGCCGATATTTCTTATGCTTGAACAGACCCGAAACTGTCTGAAAAGATATAGCGGTTAGTTAACATGACAAATGTTAAAAGTTTTACTAAATTTTTTTCAAAAAATTTCAGGTTCTTAGGGCAGAGCCC
>CAYJHA010000007.1:0-36170 GCA_964369785.1 uncultured Bacteroides sp. | reverse complement strand
ACGATAAAAATGATGATTAAAAAGTGTGAAAAATAAACTCAATCTATAAAATAAAACTTTAAATAATAAATATAGTATTATAACATACTAAAGCTGCTTGACGATTTAAAGCAGCTTTTTTTGTGCAGTGTTATTAGTGCACAATTAACAAGTAATATTGTGCACAATGCCAATAGATTTTAATTATTTTAATGGTTATAATAAATATCATAATAATTAACTTGTTTTATTTGCACAAAATGAAGGGGCACAACTTTATGTCAAACTACACACAAAATGTAATAGATATTAAGCGGAACAATTTTAAAAGCATATTAAATTGTTTGCGTGTTTCAGATAATTTTAACAAAAAGCAAATTGCAGATAGTACAGGTCTTAGTTTTGCAACAGTCTCTAATGCATGCAATTTGCTGGAAAATGCCGGTATCATTATTGAAAGTGATGAGCGCTTACAAGGTAATGTTGGGCGTGCGCCTAAATCAATTGCGCTAAACCTTGAACAAAATTATATATTAAGCCTGAGTTTTCAAAACTCAGGGCTTGTAGAGTTGCATTTATATAATATAAAATGTGAACATCTGCGTAGCACATCATATTGTTATGATTTAAATATAGGCCTAAGCGATTTTGTTGCAAAATTGTTAGGGAAGTATAACGAGTTTCTATCACAGGCAGAGCGCGACACGTTAATTGGAATTGGTATAGCTGTATCGGGAATTTACGATATTGTAACAGGTAACATTGTGGCTTCGGAATTTGCGCTTTTCGAAAATATGCCACTAAAACAACTTGTTGAAGACGCATTGTGCAAAGATGTGTTTATTGAAAACGATATAAATTTGTGTGCACTTGAAGTAATGCACTCTTATTATTATGAGAATTGTATTTATTTATATATAGGTGAGGGACTTGGGCTTGGTGCTGTTAGTAACTCTGACATAATAACAGGGCATAGGGGCTATGGCTCTGAAATATGCCACATTCCACTTGGTAAATTGGAAGTTAAATGTGAACTGTGCGGTAGCCGGAAATGTGTTCAAAGTGACCTGTGTAGAAATGGCTTCATCGCAAAATATAATGCCCGAACAGGTGAGAATATTAATTGGCAACAATTAAATAAACTGGTAGGGAAAAACGATGAAAATTCAGTTGCAATAGTTAAAGAAAATGCTGAAATATTGGGTGAGCTTTTTTCTATCCTTGTTAACCTTTATGACCCCGAGGTTGTTTTTATAGGCGGAATAGAAAAAGAGATGTTCGATATTTTAACACCATATATTAAAGCTGAAATTAAGCGGCGAAGAGTTGTTAGAAACGCGCCTGAAACCGATATTTTACTAGACGAAAAAAGCTCAGAGCGCTCAGTGCTAGGTGCGGCACAAGTTGTTTATTCGCGGTGGAGGCCAAATTTATAAACAGAAGTTTATTGCAAAGCATTTATATTGTGCATAAACAAAACAAGCACAGTATGAATGCAAGCAATTTACTAAAATAAAATAATCAAAAGAAAGAGGAATTAAGATGAAAAAGAGAATTATTGCAATAATGCTATCATTGGTTTTAGTGCTTGCTTTTACTTCATGCACTGCGACACCAAGTAGTGATGGTACAAGTGAAACAGAGCCTGACGCGCAAACAGAAAGCAATGATAGCGCCGCTAACGAAGAAGAAATTGTTATTGACATTTTGTGGCAACAAGAAATAACAGAGACATTTATGCAAGAACCAATTAAGGCGCTTGAAGAAAAATACCCTAACGTGACAGTTAACCTTGAAGTATCACCTGAAGCATACAGCGAAATCAATAACCGTTTAGCATCGGGAAATGCACCCGACATATTCTTCTCATGGGTGTCTGACGTTGATTATTATGGCATGGCAAATGAGGGCTTGCTATATTCTGTTGACGATTTTTTGAATATGCAAACACTTGAAGAAGACCAAACAATGAAAGAAAGAATTACATCGTTTGGCGTTGAACGCGGAAATTTTGACGGCTCACATTATTTGCTACCTGTTACAAAATTTTTAGCAATAAATTTTTATAACGATAATTTAATGAGTGAACTTGGTGTAGAACCTGATTTCAGCACATATGATAAATTTGTAAACGCGTGTGACACAATTGCGCAAACAGGTGAAATTTCACCTGTTATCTATTCAGGTGTATATTCATTTATGCCACTAGACGGTTTTCTTTACCCAATGATAGCCTCAGCAGACCCTGCTGCTATGGAGGCGATTAATAACGAAGAGCCTGGGGCATGGATAAATCCCACTGTTGTTGAAACTGTTGAAAAATGGGAAGAGTTGATAACAAGTGGTTATGTTACTGAGAATTCTTTGCCCATGGATCATATACAGTCTCAAATAGAGTTTATTAATGACCGTGCAGCATTTATACCTGTTGGCACATGGCTTGAGGGCGAAATGGCAGGGCAATGGCCTGAAGATTTTGCACTTACACCTTTCCTTGCACCTGCAATGGGTGACAATGGGCAATATGCAGTGCAAATTACAGAGTATATGATTTTGCCAAAACAAGAAGACGATTCAGCTTTGCCATACGTATATGAGCTTCTACGTGAACTTTATTCATATGAAATGGCAGAAAATAACCTTGCAACAACAGGTGGTATTCCTGCATTTGAAACTTTGACAGACAACATGACAGAGATGTTGCCGCAAAGCGTTGCCGCGGCATATGCACTTGAGCCTAACTTAACATATCCGGACAACAGAATTAAGAACAAAGACATGCTTGTTGCGGGAAATAACGGCATAAATGCGCTTACAAGTGGAGACATGACCGCACTTGAATTTTGTGAAGAGATGGAAAGTTACATAGGGTAGACTTCTTCACATAAGCCGCTTTCGAATTATACTCAGGCGGATAAAGTAAAAGCTTATAAAATAAATTATGCTCACAGCATTTTACGGGAACGGAGATTAGCGTGAAAACTACGCTAACTGTATAAAATAAGGCGTGCCGCAGCAAACGCAACACGCCAAACAATCTCCATTCTGTACACAATATCTTAAAACTATTTGTGCTGCGCACAGAATGGAGATTTTTATGACACCATTAATTAATGAGACGCTGCAACTATTGCGCCATATTTCTCAAAGTAATAAATGCTATGCAACAGTCGGATTTGATGCTGTTACAGACAACCTTGCACACGCAGTGAAAGCAAGAAGCACAAATGGGCAAACAGAATATTTTAAAACTATTGAAGAATACGGGAAATTTCTTGTAGACAAAAAAGGTTTAAGCTGTACAATTGAGCTAGACACCATTATGAATAAATATGGTGGAAATATGGCGAATTTATCTTATGCATTGTCTAATCTAGGTGCAAATGTAAATGCTGTGGGCACTTTCGGAGACGGAAAGCCGGAGGATGTTTTTTTTGGCTTTCCAAAAAATTGCACATTATACCCTGTTGAAAAAAGTGGAAGTTGTAACGCTCTGGAATTTGATGACGGCAAAATTATGCTGGCCAACATGAGTAATACAGATCAATTAACGTATAGTAGCTTAAAAGCTAAGCTAAAAGACAAAAAACTTGCTGAACTGTTCGGTGGTGCAAATCTAGTTGCTTTTGTTAACTGGAGCGAAATAAAAAACAGCACTGAAATTTGGGGTGGGCTTTTTAATGACTATATTAAGCCTTGCGGAAAACAATACGATAAAAAAATACTTATTGATATAACCGACGTAACAAGGCATAGCAAATGTTCATTAAAGGAAATACTTAAGTTAATTGAGAACATGGCTGAATATAGACGAACAATAATGAGCATGAATTTAAATGAAACAATAAGTGTTGCAAAAGCACTAAATTATAGCAGCGACTTTGAAGACACTAAAGGGTTAATTAAGTTTGTTTTTGATAATTTAAATGTACCGGAAGTTATTGTGCATCTATCGTCATATTCGCTTGCAATTTGCGAAGATGGCATATTACATTGTCCAAGTTTTTTTGTAAAAAAACCTAAAATATCAACTGGCGGCGGCGATAATTTTAATGCAGGCTTTATATTCGGGGTGCTGCAAGAATGGGACATTATGAACTGTATGCTGCTTGCTAACAGTGTTGGGTCTTACTATATAAAGCATGGTGAAAGCCCGAATTTAAGCCAAATAATTCAATATTTAGAGGCTAAAGTTAATGAAAAGGTGTTGTGCTGATAATGAAAAAATTAAATACTAGGCGGCTAAATGAAATAGGTTTTTCGCTTATATATCTAGTGCCCACCGTTTCGGTATTTGTGTTTTTTTGCATTGTGCCAACTGTGCGCTCACTTTATATGAGTTTTTTTGATTGGTCGGTGTTTACAAATTCAGGAGTTTTTACGGGGTTTGAAAATTATTTTAGAATGTTTGAAGACGAAGTTGTTTGGGCTGCATTAATGAATAATATTTACTTGCTTTTCTGGAGCACGGCAATTACATTTGTAGTTTCAATATACTTTGCGCATATTTTTACAAGAAAACGCTATAAAGAAAACAATTTTTTTAGGGTGTTATTTTTTGTGCCACATGTGCTATCGGTAACAATAGTTGCAATTTTGTGGAGCTTTTTGTACAACCCATCTTTTGGTATTATAAATGCCGTGTTAAGTGCATTAAACCTTGAGCATTTGACTCAAATATGGCTTGGCGATAAAGATGTTATTATGGGCGCCATTACAGCGCCGTTAGTGTGGATTAATATAGGGTTTTACATGGTGCTGTTTGTGTCTGCAATGGCAAATGTTTCAGAAGACATATATGAGTCAGCAGATGTAGACGGTGCCACAGGAATGGTGAAATTCTTTAGAATTACAATACCGTCTATTTGGGAAACAATAAGAACCTCACTTGCTTTTTTTGTTATAACTTCTTTTAACTACTCTTTCCAGCTTGTTTATGTTATGACAAAAGGTGGCCCAAATCGTGCTTCAGAACTGCTTACAACTTATTTGTATGAAGCCGCCATGAAAAAAAGTGACTATGGTTATGCGTCTGCAATAGGTATGCTTTTGTTTGTTATTACCGGCTTAACGGTATTTCTTGTTCTAAATTTAACACGCCCTAAGGAGGAAAAGTATAATGTTAGACAAAAAAAGCAAAAAGCTTAACGGAATAAGTTTTTCGGATTATATACATAAAATTTTGCTGTATATTTTTGCGGGGCTTGTTATTTTTCCTGTTTTTTGGATTATATACACTTCCTTTAAAACAAACCAAGAATTTGTGGAAAACCCATGGGCACTGGGCGAGGGCCTTGCAATAGAAAATTATATTAAAGCGTGGACAGAAGTTAACTTTAGCACATACACATTAAACAGCATTATAATTTCATTAACTGCTGTTTTTATAACAACCGTGTTTGCCGCAACAACTTCCTATATTTTAGTTCGCTTTAGGTTTAAATTTAATGCGCTACTTTTAATGATGTTTTTGGCGGGGCTATATATACCAACAGTGCTGCTTTTGCCGTCTGAGTTTTTGCTTCTCAACAGCATTAATGGGCTAAACAACAGGTTTGTTCTAATAATTTTGTATGTTGTGTTCAGTTTGCCCTATAGTATATTAATTTTAAGCGGTTTTTTTAGGGCTTTTCCTCGTGAAATTGAAGAGGCCGCCCTTATTGACGGCTGTGGAAACCAACGCACATTTTGGCAAATAGTTTTCCCACTGTCAAAAAATGGTGTAATTACAACTATTATTTTTAATTTTATATGGATTTGGAACGACTATATGTTTACACTTACATTTGTGAGTGATGATGCAAAGCAAACACTGCCGGTTGGTCTTATAGGCTTGCAGGCAACATTCAGGCTAAAAGCTGATTGGGTAACGCTTTTTGCAGGGCTAAACATGGTTATGATACCGTCAATAATACTTTATATTTTATTTCAAAAACAATTGCAAGCCGGCCTTGTAGCCGGTGCTGTAAAGGGGTAAACAAAATGAGAGAAAAAAGTGGAATGTTAATAAATATTTTAGAACAAGAGGGCGTGTTGCAAAAACTTGTTTGTGGCAATAAAGAAATAGAGTGCTTTGCACAAGATGTTCGTAGTAAAAAAAATATATTTATTGTAGGCACAGGCGCATCGCTGAACGCGGCATATGCATGTATTGTTGCGTTCACACAGTTTGCGGGGATTGTGCCATGTGTTATACCAGCCGCAGAGATAGATTACTATTTGCACGTTTTTAATGAGGACAGTGCTGTTATTCTAATTTCGCAATCGGGTGACAGCTTTGAAACGAAGATGATGTGTGAATTCATGCAAAACAAAAATTTGCCATTTTGGGGAATTACAAATGAGGCAAATTCCACACTTGCAAAAAAAGCAACGTCTGTATTATTTATGAACGCAGAAAAAGAAGTTAGCTCAGCCACAAAAACTTATACTGCTACATTATTGCTTTTATATTTAGTGGCAGCTTTTGGAAATGAAAGTGCTTTAAAAGCTTTGGAAGAGATACCGAACACCGTAAAAAGCACAATTGACGAATGCGAAAGCAAAATTGAAAAACTTGCAGAAACACTGAAAGATTGTAAGAGCATTTATGTGCTGGGTGACAATATTAATAGCGCAACTGCACGTGCAGGTGCTTTGCTTTTAAAAGAGAAAAATTTGATAATGGCAGAGGGAATGACAGCGTCTGAGTTCCGTCACGGTGCAGTGGAAGTGTGTAAACCCGGGCTTGAATTTATAATAATTGCACCCACTAAGGCAAATTGGGAAGAAGTAAAAAAACACATAAGCTTTCTGAAATCGCTTAATTGCAACGTTACATTAATTGCACCTCAAAATGCACCGGGTGTTGAAGAATACAGATATTTGCAAGTTGCAGGTGCACCGCTCGATTGCGTTTCTCAGCTTGCGGCAACAATTCCAATGCAACTTTTAACAGAAAAAATAGCTAATATCATCGGCTTAGACGTAGATGGTTTTTTGTATTTATCTAAGGTTGTAGGGAAGTACTGAAGAGGAGCACTTGTATGGCATATGTAAATTTGTTGAAAAAAACACAGCATATTTCTAAACATAAAACAGATGAAGTAGTTGAAGGTGCTTTTTATTTGCTTGAGAATTATGGCATTTCTGTTTTAAATGAAGACATGCATAATAAACTTTTGAAAAAAGGCTATAAAGAAAAAAACAAGCGAATTATTTTTGATAAAAAACTACTGGTTGACTTTTTAAATGAATTTAAAAATGATAAAAGCATACAAGATGAAATACTTGAAAAAAAGTATCGGACAAAGTTAACAGGTGTGCCGGGTTCTTATACGTTAAAGTGGCAAAGTACAAAGACTTATAGGTGCGAGGAGTACACAAGAGAAACGCTAGTTACTGCTACCAAATTTATGACTGCGGCTTCACAACACTTTGGTAACTTTCAATCTTTTGCGCCGGGGTGCCCTTCAAATGTACCGCCTGAACTTGAGTCATTATACAAATACTTGATAAGCGCAAAATATGGCAACGGTCAAGTGCCGATTGAACCAACTTCAATTGTATCAGCGGAGTATATGTTTGAAATGGCGCAAGCAATGAAACAGCCTATTAAGACTTTACCGGTTTATACAGTTTCACCACTTGCAATGGGCGGAGACTCGTTAGATATAGTTTGCAAATATAAAAATAAGCTAGATGCCTTTTATGTGTTTTCAATGCCGACAATAGGCTGTACATGCCCTATGTCAATTATAGAAACGCTTACCATTTGCTTTGCAGAAGTATTTGGCTGTGCACTACTTGTTCATGAGCTGACGGGTTTAAAAGCTCGAATTAAACCAAATGTATTTCCGTTTGATTTACAGACAATGAACTACGGTTTTGGCACAACACAAAAATTTAATTATGAACAACTAGTCGAAGATTTTCTTGCGCAAGTACTTGGCACTGATATTAATTATCACAGCACAAATATACATACATGTTGCTGTGAAAGCGGTGTTCAATCTAACATTGAAAAAATGCAACTAATCACAGCAGGTGCACTGGCGGGAGCAACAAAGTTTTATTGTATTGGCACTTTATCGCTTGACGAAATTTTCAGCCCAAGGGAACTTGTGTTAAATGCACATATAATTACACGTGCACAGCAATTGCTGGATGAAGTAAAACTTGAAAATTTAGACAAAACAATTCTTGTTAATAAAATGGAACAAGCCTCAGCAAGTGGCTTTGTAATGTCAGATGATACTCTTGACAACCATGAAGATTATATAGAGTATTCAGTTTTAGAAAATAGAATGAACTTTGCTACGTCACAAAGCGGAAATTTAAAACAAATGATTGAAAATGCAGATGAATTGGTGCATAAGCTTTCTCAAAAGGAGATAGATGTACAGTGCCGGCCTTTGGTAGGTAATGAGTTAGATAATCTTTACAATAAAGCCGAGCAAATAGTGTGCAAGTGAAAAAATTGAGGAAAAGATGTATTGTTGTGTGTTGTTATATTTTACACAAACGCATAAGATTTTAATAGGTAAAAAATACTGTTTAACGTCGTTTTATTGGAGGAAGACACAAAAAAACGACGTTATTTTTGTGCGTTTTAATTATATACAATATTGTATACAATGTGGTATTATAAGTATAGTCCAAAATTACTTTGCACTTAAATATCATGCTCTGGTATAATATAACAAAAATGAAAAGGAGCAAGATACATGAAAAAAGAGAATGCGGAATTTATTGTTTACAATTATATTAAAAGAGCAATTATAGCAAAACAGCTAATGCCAAATGAACAAATTGTAGAGCAAAGCTTAGTTGAAAAATTAGGTGTTAGCAGAACACCTATACGGGCTGCACTAAAAAAGTTAAGCTACGAGGGAATGCTGGAAATTAAACCAAACAAAGGTGCATTTGTAGTAAAGCCGTCTTATGAAGAAGTGAGAGATGTTTTTGAGAGTAAGTTTTTAATTGAAATAGAAGTTATAAAACTTGCGTGCGAAAACATCACAGAGGATGAGCTTAAAGAACTTGATGCTTTGCAACTTAAGTCTAACGAATTGTACTTGAAAAATGATTATGGCAATTTCATAGACTTAAATTATCATTTTCATATGGTGCTTGCTCGAGGTTCAAAAAATAAAGTATATGAGAAGCAAGTTAGTGAGTTAATGAATTTAAGCAATATTCAAATTTTGCTGTACGATGATTTTCGCAAAGCAGACATAGAGGGTATGTCGTCTATAGATGAGCACCAGCAAATAATAAGTGCACTAAAAAATAAAAACGTAGACATATGTGTAAAAAGCATATATTACCATTTGCAGAAAACGTATGAAGCATTAAATATACCTTTGCCACTTAGGTTGAAAAGCAATGTAAAGATATAGAAATAGATTATTTTCACTTTATAATATATGAAAAGGAATTGCTAAAATGAAAACTGAGAATTCAATTGCTATGTTAAATGAAATTGCAGAAGAACCGGTGCTTTTTAAAAAAATATTACAAAACAAAAAAGAAGTAACGAAAGATTTTGTAAAGCTTATTTGTGAAAATGATATTAAAAAAGTGTATTTTAGCGGTTGCGGTTCGCCCGGGAATGTTTGTGTAGCATTAAAGTTTGCTGCAATTAAGTTACTTAAAGTAGATGCAAGCTATACTTACCCGGCACTGTTTAATAACCATGAAGGGTTTAACATTGCCAATACATATAAGCCTGAAGAATTGCTTTTAATTTGCCCTGCAGAGTCCGGCCGAACAAAAGGGCCTGTTAACGCCGCACGAAAAGCAAAAGAATTAGGAATGCATGTTGTGTGCACAACTTTAAACAAAAATGGAATTCTTGCAAATGAAAGCGATGTTGTAATTGAAAAAATTTCAGGTAGAGAACTGGGCTTACCGTCCACAAAAGGCCATTCCACAGGGCTTTTTACTCTTCTTTTGTGCATAGTAGAAGCCGCACATGCTAAAGGCTCAATTAGTGAAAATACATACATACAATATATGCAAGGCTTTAATAAGCTTGTAAACAGTGTTGAAGATGCCACCATGAAAACACTGAACTGGTTTGAACAACATCAAGACATTGCGATGAATGCAACTAACTATAAAATTATAGGTTATGGTGCAAATTATGCAACAGCAGTTGAGGCAATGCTGAAATTTATTGAATCACACAGGCGACCAACGGCCGCATATGAACTTGAAGAGTTTATGCACGGGCCAATTCGTTCACTTTTTTATGATGACGTTATATTTTTTATTTGCGCCGAAGATTGCGCAGAAAAAGACAGAATGTTAAAGCTATATGATGTTTTAAAAAAGCATGTTAAACACTGTATATTGGTTCAAAGTGCAAATGATAAATTTTTAGGTGATAATTCAATTACATTTGATGCTGTGAATATAGACTTGCTTTCCAGTGTAGAATATCTTGTACCTTTTCAAGTGCTATCTTATTTAATTTCAGACTGTTTAGGTCTTGACATGTCTTTACGCTTTAGTATTACAGTTAAAGAAGAAATGGAACCGAGTTATTTGGACGCTTAGCAAAAAATTATAGTAAGTTAGGGTGAGGGTGTGCCACAAGATAATAAAGCGGTAGTTGCAGTGGATATGGGCGGCTCAAAATATATAGGCGGCGTTGTAACAACCTCGGGTGACGTTTTGTACAGCAAACGTCTTGAATGGAAAAGCTACAATGTAGATTATATAGTCGAAAGTGTTTTGCATGCAATAGACGATGCAATGCAAAATAAGGCAGGCAAGCAAATAGTTGCAATAGGCCTTACAATTCCGGGCCTTGCAGACCCAAAGACGGGGATGTTTATACGCTCTTCGGCAATGGGTATACATAATTTGCCGATAGGTGAAATTATAAATAAGAAGTACAATTTGCCTGTTTTTGCTGACAATGACGCAAGAGCCTGTGCACTTGCAGAATACTACTTCGGTGCTGCAAAAAGTTGCAATGACTTTATGTATATAACAGTGAGTAATGGTGTAGGTGCAGCATTAATGCTTTCGGGCAAACTTTATTATGGTGCTTTTGGCAATGCGGGCGAGTTAGGCCAGTGTATTGTAGAAGAGGATATTACATGCTCACAAAGCGGGCGAATTGGAACACTTGAACAGCACGCCAATGCAAAAGGAATTTTAAAAACATTTGAGTATTTAAGTGGTAAAAAAATACAGGGCAGTGACCTTGCAGGTGCAAAAAATATAGATATACTTGCACGTGCAGGCGATGAATATGCAATAAAAACGTATGAGCTTGAAGGTTATTACCTTGGTAAAGCAATAGCAGATACATTTAATGTATTAAATTTAGATAGAGTAATTATAGGCGGTGGAATTTCGCTTGGTTTTGATTTGTTTGAAAAAACATTGATTGAAACTGTTAAAAAAAGAATTTATTATCATGAATCAAATGATTTTAAAGTTTTTGCCACACCTCTAAAATATGAAGGTGCACTTATAGGTGCTGCCACACTGGCACTGAGGGGCATCAATATTCTATAATAATGAATGTAATTTATGCACCATATATTTGGGTGGCAAATATATAGAAAAGGGAATGTAAATGAGCTTAGTAGAAAAAAAAGTAGCGCTTGGAATAGACATAGGCGGAACAAAAATTTCAATGGGCCTTGTAGATGAAAACGGCAAAGTATTAATTGTTAAGCGTTTTGCCGTTGAGAGAACAAGTTTAAAGAAACTAAGCAAAAACCTTTATAAAGAGATAATTAACTTTACAAATGAAAACGATTGTAAAAGCAATATTGGCGGAATAGGTATAGGTACGAGAGGGTTTGTTGACTTTAGAAAACAAAAATATACAAGAGGAAAGCTGTTTTCAAATGATGAAAATTTTGATTTATGTAAAGAGCTAAGTGAACAGCTAGATTTACCCGTTTATATTGATAACGACTTAAATGCTACTGCACTAGCCGAATTGCAGTGGGGGATAGGTAAAAGATGTAAAGATTTTACATATGTTAATATAGGCACAGGAATGGCCGTGGGCATAGTGGACGATGGACATCTTATAAGAGGCGCTGAAAATAAAGCTGGTGAAGTGGGGCTTTGGATTTTTAAGCCGAACGAAAATAACGACAAGCTACATAATTTAGAGTCTGTTGTATCCGGAATGGGGCTAAGTGACGAGATAAAGCGTATTGCATATAGGCATAAAGAAAACCCACTGACTGAAAAGATAGAGAAAAATGAATTTATACCGGCATATGAAATATTTGAAAACTATTTTAAAGGTGATGCGCTTTGCAAAGAACTTGTGGATATAGCAGTGGACTTAATGGCACATGCAACCATTAACATGGAGTTTGCATTTAATTCAAAAATTTATGTGTTTGGTGGCGGTGTTTTAACAGATGGGAATTGGTTTTTAGATAAATTGAAAAAGAGAATAACCAAAATTATGGGCATGAAAAATGATTTAAGCGATATGACTTTTATGCTATCGGAACTTGGGGCAAACTCTGCAGGTCTGCTTGGAGCTGCAAGTTTATATTATTATTGTAAAAGCAAAATTTAACATAAAATTAGCCTGTGGCTAACAAAAAATAGGAGGTAAATATGGGCAGAACAATTGCAGAAGAGAATATTCATTTAAAAGCGCACATGATGTCTGTTATGACACAAGAAGGCTGGAGTACCACAAAAAAACTTACTAATGATAGCCTTGAAAAGTTTGAGAAAGATAACGGGTGGATAAGTGAAATTGACAATGTAATTATAGTGGGGCACGGTACATCGTATGCAACAGCACTTGTTATTGAGTCTTTCATGTCACGTATTGCAAATGTGCGTGCCACTGCCTTGCCGGCATTTGTATTTGCAAATTATGCAAGCGACTATTTAAAAAGCACTGCAAATTCGCTAGTTATAGGAATAAGCTGTGGTGGAAATACTCAAGCAGTAATTAATTCATTTAACAGCGCAAAAGCACTGGGCGCAAAAACAATGATTATATCAAGAGACGGTGACATTGGCACTGCAAAAGCGGCTGATTATAGGCTGCTATCTCATGCAGATGTTGAGAATAATGTGGGTTCGGCTTATAGTATTTCTCACTTGTTCTTAGCACATACGGGCTTTGAGCTCGCACTTGTAATGGGTGCAAAAAACGGCACACTAAGTGCAGGTGATGTGAGCTATTGGCACACACAATTTGAAGATACGTTAAAAACTTTTGATTGCTTACCACGCCTATTTGAGGAAGCCGAAGTTTTGGCAAAAGAATACCCAAGTGATAAGTACAAAAACTTCTGTGTTTTGGGCACAGGCCCAAACATGGGCACTATGAAAGAGGGAGCGCTTAAAATAGCTGAATTTTGCTGGGTTTTCGGTGCCGGCGAAGAACTTGAAGATTTTGCGCACGGTCGTTTTCGTGAAGTTGACTCAATGATACCACTATTCATTATTGCACCAAAAGGGCCAAGTGTTGCTAAAACATTAGATTTGCTGGCAGGAAGCAATATTTCAAAAACACCTACAATTATTTTTACAGATGATGATAACCCTGCACTTGTAAAACTAGCCACAAAAGTTATTAAAATGCCAAAAATTGAAAACGAATATTTAACACCGTTTTTATATTGTTACCCGCTTTGGTTTTACGGCTGGCACATAATGCACAACAATGGCGGTATGGTAGGCGATAAGAGACACGGACTTTTGGCAAAAAATATAAACTTTAAAGCAAGATATGATGATGAAGGTAACTTGAAAGAATGAATTCCCGATAGTGTGGGCACTATCTGAAAATATAAAATAAAAGGAGCAAAGAAAATGAAAAAGGTAATTAGTTTATTAATGATGGTAGTTATGTTAACTTTTATTGCAACAAGTTGCGGCAGCCCGGCTGAAACAACAGCACCGGCTGAAGGTGGCACAACTACAGGCGGAGAAAGCGGCGACGCTTACGATTTAATTGTTTGGGTTTATTCTGACATGGTGACAAACGAGCAAGGTGCACTTACTGCACAATGGGTTGAAGAATTTGTGGCAGAGCATGACAATGTAAATTCAATAGAGCTTGTTGCAAAAAATGACTCTGACCTTTTAACAAGCCTTATGGCAGGTGTTGGTTTACCGGATGCTTTCTGCGCAAGTGCAAGGAACGGCAAACAGTTCAGAGAAGTTATGCCTGTTATGGACTTGACAGAAATGTACGAATCTGACGCTGATTATACAGCAGGCTTTTACCCAAGTGCAATTGACGCTATTACAGTTGACGGCGGCATGTGGGCTGTTCCGTTCATAAGCTACATTCCTATCATTTACCGCAACCTTACAGTAATTGAGGCAGCAGGAATTGACCCGGCAGATGGCATACCTACATATGATGCATTTGTAGAACAACTTGCAATGGTTGAAGCTTCGGGCGTTGATGCTACACACTCTTGGGCAAACGGTGGCTTCTTCCCAACAGGTGCTATAATGGCATCAGATGCTGAGACAATTACAGAGGGTGTTACAGACGACGGCATGACAACAATTGAGCCAACACAACTAGTACGCACATTTGAGACAATGCTAAGAGTTGAAGAATATGCAAATGCGATGACATACGGACAAGACGTTACACACGAGGCATTTAAAACAGACCAAATAGGCTTTATAGTAGACGGCCCATGGATTGAGCCGGGCATACAACAAAGCGGTGTTAACTATGACGTTGTTGCTGTTCCTGCACACGAAGATGGCGGCTGGACAGGCGGTATGCAAGGTTGGGACTTCTTCTACGGCGTTGAGACAGATGACGAAGTTAGAAACGGGCTTGTTATGGAGTTCTTGAAAAAAATGGGCTCATACGAATCTGAAAAAGCATGGACAATGAATGTTGGACGTTCAACACTTCGCCAAGACGTTATGGACGACCCAGAAGTTATAAGCAACACAATGATGGGCGCAGTTACATCAGAAGCACTTAAAATGGGTATGAACCAAATGGACTTCATGCACACAAGCGTTTTCTGGGCAAGCCCAATGGGCGACGTTGCACCTATGGTTGCTAACGGAGATTTAACACCTGAGGAAGGTGCGCAAGAACTTGTAGACAAAATAAATGGTTTATATGCAGAATCGGGAGAATTTGGCGGTTAACATTTAAGTATTAATATAGTATGAATAACAGAAGAGGCGCTCAATTTCAATTGAATAATTGCAAATTGAGCGTCTTTTCAAAATTCAAAATATCGGTGTTATTCAATCAGTTATCACAATTTTCAACAAGTTGCTGCGCAAGCGGCGTAAATAATAGTAAGGGAGAGGTTTTATGCGTAAAAATGACGCAATCCCTAAAACAAATAGTTCAAAAAGTTTAAAATTAAAAAAATACATACCAAATTATATTGGTTTATTGCCGTTTTTCGGCCTTTTAATTACATTTATTATTGTGCCAATGGTCTATGGCATTGTTATGAGTTTTACAAACTGGTCTGTTTCGGCCATGTTAGAAGTAGAATTTATTGGGTTTGAAAATTACATATACATCCTAAGTGGAGAGGGAACAGGCTCTGAGAGGTTTTTAAAATCCCTTGCAAACCTTGTTGTATATGTTCCTATAACAATAACAATAGGGCTTACATTATCACTTATTTTAGCCCTAATAGTAAATAACTTGCAAAATAAACTTTACAAGTTTTTCAGAGGCAGCTATTTTGTTCCAACTGTTCTGCCGCTGTTCCTATGCGTGGGTATTTGGCAATGGCTTTTAAACGCAGACACAGGCCTTGTCGCGGGTTCGCTTGCGAAAATTGGCATAGGTGATGGTGTTAACTGGGCGAACACAGCAGGCTATGCTATTGCAATGGTTATTATCATTGATGTATGGAATGCCGCAGGTTTTAATTTCATCATTTTCAGTACGGGTATGCAAGACATTTCGCCGGATTTATATGAAGCGGCTGAGATAGATGGTGCTTCAACATTTAGGAAAATGGTGCATATCACAATACCTATGCTTGAACCTATTATATTCTTTGTAATAACATACTCGTTTATAAGCGCAATACAAGTTTACGACATACCTTGGATACTTTCTGCCACTGCCGATATTAACAACGCTGGTGGACCTGGGCAGATTATGCTTTTTCCGGTAATGGAAATGGTGCGTAACGTTTACACAGGCAGCGCCAATGGGCTTGGAAGAGCCACAGCCGAGGGAACAGTTCTAATGGCAATTATTATGCTTGTTACGCTTATACAGTTTAAACTTCGCAAGAAAAAAGTGTAGTGGGGAGATAGTGATATGAATAAAAAGAAAAATATCGGCTACAAAGACAAATGGACAGTTGAAAAGGCTATACTTGCACTGCTTGCAAGTATATGGCTTGTTATTTGCCTTTTTCCGCTGTGGCTAATTTTCAGCGGCACATTTTCTTCAGATGAAACAAACTTAACACAGGCGTATTTTCCAAACGATTTTGCAAATGGCTTTGAAAAAATAGGTTATGCCCTTACAACTATTGATGTTTGGACGGCTACTGTTGACACAATAATTTACACAGCAATTGCAATAATAGGTATGCTTATTATTTGCTCGCTTACAGCGTATGAATTTACATTTTTCAATTTCCCACTAAAAAAACTTTTTTTTAGTATATTATTGGCAAGCATGATGCTACCGCTTGTGCTGTATGTAATACCGCTTTATAGGTTTGTTTTTTCGATAGGCCTTGCGGACACATATATAGGTGTAGCATTGCCAATAATGGTGTCGCCGCTCTCAGTATTTATAATGATGCAATTTTTAGAAGACTTGCCATTATCATTCATAGAATCGGCAAGAATTGACGGCGCCGGGCATTTTCACATATTTATGCGCATAGTTTTGCCGCTAATGCGAAATGGGCTTATTACAGCAGTTGTATTGTTGTTCTTGCGCTCATGGGGTTCTTACCTATGGCCGTCACTTACAACAGCACAAAATGTACAAGCTGTTAGCGTTACAATTTCAAATATGTTTAACCCTCAGTTTTATGTAGACCCACGCGTGCGCTTTGGTGCAATGATGCTTGCAATGATACCACCACTATTAATATACTTGTTCTTCCAAAAATATGTTATAAAAGGTATAAGCATGTCTGGCGTTAAAGGCTAAAATCTAATGTTTTTTGTTAAAACGGGTTAAAGAAATTAGAGGCTGTGATGAAATAATTGCATTTCACCACAGCCTCTAATAATATAATAATTACTTACAAGGAATTATACTCTGAAACACAGAGAAACACGGTGAATTATGAGCACAAAAATTAAAATAAAATACCCACTTATGATAGTAGGTAGTGCAACAATTTTTGGCATATGCCCAACGCTTTTTAAATTGACATACAATATGGGTTCAAACAGCCTTTTAAGCACATTTTTTGTGTGCCTTTTTGCTGTGCCTATTTTATATTATTGGGTCAAAAAAAATAAACAATCGTTAAAAATTAGCAAAGAAACCGCAAGAAAGCTTGCTGTTTTATCGCTGGGAATTTGCCCAACTTCACTACTGCTATATTCATCGTACAGTTTTATTCCTGTTGGCATGTCAACAATTTTGCACAATATATACCCTGTTTCAATTGCTGTTATACTTGCCGTTTTTTATAAAGAAAAGTTATCGTTAGGCCGCATTTTAGCACTTGTGTTTGCAGTTAGTGGAATAATAGCTTTAAGCGGTGGCGGTGTGCAAGGCGGTAGTTTAAGAGGTGTTTTTCTTGCAACGCTTTCCGGTATTACTTGGTCGTTCTACATAGTTTATTTGGACAAGTCAGGCCTTAAAAATATTTCACCCAGTGTTGTGCATTTTTATGTATCTGTGGCAAGTGCACTTGTTTCTTTTATAGCTTGCTTTGTAACAAGCAGCTTTGAAGTATCGGGCAATATTGCACCTGTTTTACTAATTGCTGTAATTATTTCGGTGCTTCACAGAGTAGTTGCAAACAGCCTTTTTCAAATGGGCCTTAGAAAAACACCCATATTTTTTGCAGGCATACTTTGTACAATAGAGCCAACGGTTGCTGTTGTAGCAGGTGTTGTGTTTTTAAGTGAAAGCTTTACACTGTTGCAAGTTTTTGGCTTTGTACTCGTGTTTATTTGTGTTATATTAAATGTATTTGCGCAGGCTAGGGGAATTTAGCTGTTATGCTTTGATAATGCGGATAAAGTAGGGAGTAGAAATAATACCGATTCTATGGGTTCTCTGTCGTATTTTTATTTCACAGTAATAAGAATGTATACTTCTATGTGTTTTTTTCACTTTTGAAGTAACATATGCTATAAAAAGTTTGTGAAAAGTAAAACGGAGCTGTTGCCGACATTTTTTGTAAAGACGACTTTGGCAACAGATTCATAACAGGACGTCCTTCCGTTTTTAAAACAGAAGGACACCTTTCACAAATATAGGTAATTTAATTGTTAAGCAATTTTAACATTTAAAGAAATTATGCTTCTAAGTTTAAGAGTGAACATCACTACAACCTACATGGTTGAGCGTTTCTTTTGATCGTTTTCTGTACGCTTGTTTATTAGTATATTGCAAACAAATTCGATATTCTGTACAAAAAAACGAACAATTAGCACGAATAAATAGACAAATGAGGTGTTGTCCCGTATAATATAGTCTGTTCTCTAAATACAAGTATTCTTTACTATCATTTAGGGTGCTATAAAATAAAAGCCCACTAGCCGAGCTAGTGGGCTTTCATTTTTAATCTCAAATGTTTTTATCTTAGCTTCTTTTCACGATAATATGCGTTATAATTCAGATATTTTCTCATATAAAGTTGCCTTTCAATTTTTGTTAGGTCAACCTTTATTCTTTATCAAAGTTTCTACCGTTAAATTAGCTTGCTTGCAATTGTGTCTTGTTATAAAGGCTGTAATCTACTTTTTTGTATACCCTAATTTTTGATTATTTTTCTTTTTGGTTTCATCTGCCAATAATTTTGCTCGTGCTTTTGCAGACTCTTGTTTGTAAGCAACTTTAAATAACAAAATATGGTTTATTGTGAAAACTTCACAATAAATGCAAACAACAGTAGTACAATTTAACAATTGTGCATTAAATTGTATCAATAAAACTATTTTATTATCAAAATAATGAATTTAAATTTGGGGTTGAATGCTTTATTATTGATATTAAGAAATCTTGACAATATGTGATGAGTAATAATACATATTGAAACAGGAGATTCTAATATAATATTACTTTGAGAGGAAGAAAAGAATGAAAAAAACATCAATGGCAAACAAAATTTTACTACTCCTTGTACTTTTTGCACTGACATTTAGCATGATTTTCTCAGGTTGCTCAAGTGCGCCTGCAACCAGCGAAGCACCGGCAGACACAGCAGAAGATGCAGCGGAAGACACCGCAGATGAAGCATCCGGCGAAGCAGTTACATTAACATGGTTCAACCATAACGACTCTGACACAAAACAAGCATGGATGCAATTTTGTGTTGACAAATTAAATGAAACAAACCCGGAAATTGAAGTTATTATTGAGACAGTTGGATACGACTCATACGTTCAACTGTTAAAAACAAAAATTGCCGGCGACGATGTCCCTGACATTTTTGACTTAACAACACGCTCAGACATTCTTGATTTTGTTGAGAGTGGATATGTTGCTGATTTGACAAGCGAGCCTTTCATGGCAAACATTACAGAATCAGGCACAGATAACTGCAACGTAGACGGCGCAATTTATGGCGCACTTCCGGAAGTTACAATGAAGGTTGTAACTTACAACAAAACAATGTTCGACGAAAGAGGCTACGAAGTTCCAACAACATTAGATGAGTTTTATGCAATATGTGATGACCTTTTGGCAGACGGCATTTACCCACTTGCTTATGGCCTTGCAGACGGTTGGCCAATTTGGGCAACATTTGATATAGACTCTATCCCAACATTATTTATGGACGACTTAGAGTCTGATGCACTTCGCATGTCGGGTGAGCTAACATATGTTGGTGATGAAAACTTCTACGGCTTGATGGAGCGCACACGTGAGCGTTACATGTACGCACAACCGGATCCATTCGGCACAGACCAAGACACAGTTCGCAACATGATAGCACAAGGCGAAATTGCTATGATAGCAGGCGGCTCATGGGAACTTGGCGACATTTCAAAGAAAACATCAGACATTGAACTTGGTTTCTTTGCACTGCCACGCACAAACAACCCTGAAGAAACAGTTATAACAATTCAAGGCCAAGGCGGCTACATGATAGCAGAACAAAGCGAAAATAAAGAAGCTGCTTTGAAACTTTATGAAATAATGTTCAGCGAAGAGAGCATGCTGTTCTATCAAGACCAAGTTGGCGCTATTTCAACATACAAAGATTTGCCAACAGATGGCTCTAACCCTGCATTTGAGTATGCAAACGAAATGCTTTCAGCAGGTATGTCTTTCAGCAACTCAAACATGATGTCATCAATGCCATCAGCTTTTGGTGATTTCCAAGCAGACCAAATGGCAGCATTTTTAATGGACGATTCAATAACAGTAGAAGAGCTTGCACAAAACTATGACGAAGAGCTTGCAAGACTAATGGAAAACGAATAACTAGAATTTTATTATGCACGCTATGCATTAATTTGCATAGCGTGCATTGAACGAAAAAATAAGGAGGGGTGTTAATGAAGAGCGAAACCGCAAAAACAAAAATAAAAAGCCGAAAAAATAACAACATAACAACATACCTTTTTGCACTACCCGCATTACTTTTTTTTAGCTTTTCCGTTGCACTGCCGTTTTTTTTAGGCATAGACATAGCCTTCACAAATTGGGATGGTCTCTCTCAAGAATATGATTATGTAGGCTTTAAGAATTTTGTAGACATTTTTTCCGATAAAAATTTAATAACACCCATAAAAAACACCATATTACACGGTGTAGTGGGCTGTGTAATAGGCAATTTTGTCTCGTTAAGCTTAGCGCTTTTTATAAACCAAAAATTGTATGTAAATAAGTTTTCAAAAGTATTGTTTTTTTTACCAACTTGCTTAGGTGTAACATTAACTGCTTTTGTATGGACTTATATTTATAGAGATGTATTTAACACACTATTCAATGTAAACAGCCCACTAGGTTCTATTGATTGGGTTGTGCTTGCAATTATTGTAATGAATGTTTGGAACTCGTCCGGCGTTCCTATGCTTATATACTACTCTGCTTTAAAAAGTGTACCGCAAGAGCTATATGAATCTGCGCTTATAGACGGAAGCAACATGGTGCAGCGCTTTTGGTATATAACAATACCAATGATAATGCCGGCAATTACAACGAATATAACAATGAGTTTGACACTTGGCATGAAAGAATTTGGCACAACAATGACAGCCACAAACGGTGGCCCGGCCGGTGCGTCACACACATTGGGTACATATATATACAGGCTTTTGTTTACTTACAGCGACGCAGGCTACGGCCAAGCAGTTGCACTCATGCTCACTTTCTTCTTAACAGTTTTGGGCTATTTCGTTCTTAGCATATTTAAGAAAAAGGAGCAAGAGCTATGATATATTTGAAAAAGAACTATTTTAACATAATATTAACAATAGCAATTTTGCTTTTAATAGCATTATTCATGTTTCCGTTTTTAATATCGGTTCTTGTTGCAATAAGAACACCAGAGCAAACAGCACAAGGCGTTTTTGTTATGCCAGACAGAATACACTGGGAGAACTTTGCTGAGGCTATTGAAAAAACAGATTTTTTAACTGCTTTTAAAAATAGCATGATAACTACGTTTGCGTCAACTATCGCAATAGTGTTTGTTTCAAGTGCTAACGGCTATGCAATTTCACGTTTTAACAATAAGCCTGTTTTTAAAGCACTGGAGCTTTTATACCTTGCGGCGCTTATGATACCGTTTCAAATAACAATGATACCGCAGTACAGGGTATACCACGCGCTTGATATGATGAACTCTCTTCCCGGAGTTATACTTGCGTTTATAGGTGGATGTGTGCCGTACTCTACATTTTTATACGCAAGGTTTGTTAAAACGGTGCCGTATGCACTTGAAGAGGCCGCGAAAATTGACGGCTGCAACAAATTTACTACATTTCTTTACATAGTATTTCCTTTGTTAAAACCAATTACATTTACAGTTGCAACACTTTATACGCTGTGGCTCTGGAATGAATTTAACACATCACTGCTACTACTTCAAAGAGACGAAGTGCGAACGCTTCCTATCAAGCAATACTTTTTCTTTGGGCAGTATTCAGCAGATTTGCACCTAGCGTTTGCCTCAACTATTTTGTGCACAATACCAATAGTTGTATTTTTCTTGTTTGCCCAAAAGCACATTGTATCGGGCATAACGGTTGGTTCTGTAAAAGGGTAGGGTAAACCTTTTGTATTATAATTTGCGTTATGAAAGCTAATTAGAAAGGGGTGCTGTGAAGTGGTTAAAAATAGTAATATAGGAATTTGCATTTGGTGCATACCAAAACAGGGGGCACAGCGTGTTAAAATTGCGGCAGACATGGGCTACAAGGGCGTTGTGCTTGACCTTGGAAAAAAAGAAAATGGCCACGAGTTGCAAAACACCGAATTGCAAAAAGAATATGTAAAAGCAGCTAAAGAAAGTGGCATTAAACTTACAACACTTGCGGCAAACACATTTTGCGACAATACAGTTTGTGGCGAAAACAGAGATGAGAAGTTTATAGATGAAATTGACAACATACTGGTTGAAACAGCAAGCGCAATGGGCATTAAAATGCTGCAAATACCATCATTTGTAAATAGCTATATTAACACTGTAAAAGAAATTGAAACAACTGCTACACATTTAAAAAGCTTATGCAAACTTGCCGCGGGCAGTGGTATTACTGTGTGCACTGAAAATGCACTTAATGCACACGAGGCACTGCACCTATTAAACCTTGTGCAAGAAGATAACTTAAAAATAATTTATGATACCGCAAACCCATACTGGCTTGGCGGCGGCAAAAATGGCCCTGAAATATTGAAAGCTACACTACCGCACGTTTGTGAGGTGCACTTGAAAGACGTTGCTTTTAACAAAGAGGAAGGAAAGCAAAAATTCATTGAGCTTGGCAAAGGCGAGGTTGAGTTTATGGAAAGTGTTGAAATTTTAAAAAAATCGAATTTCAGCGGCTGGATTCATAACGAAAATGAATATTCTGTAAAAGAGCTTGCACAAGACTTTGTAAACATACAAAATATGTTTAATTAAATAGTTTCATTTGAAAGCATAGTAAAAATTTTACTATAAATGCATTGAGAATATCTATTAAACACGTTACAAAATAATGAATTTAACAATAGAGGTAAATATGAGCAAAAAACTAAAAATAGGAATAATTGGCTGCGGAATGATTTCAGATGTTTATATTAAGAACATAGAAAACATGTTTTTTAACATGGAAGTTTTCGCACTTTGCGACATAAACGAAAAGATTGCTAAAGAAAAAGCAGAACTTTACGGCATAAAAAATGTTTTGACACAAGAAGAGATGATGGCCAGCGATGAAGTTGAAATTATTCTTAATTTAACAACACCACAGCACCACTACAATATTTTAAAAGAGGGCATAAAAGCCGGCAAGCACGTTTTTTCTGAAAAGCCGCTTGCACTTGAATACGACAAAGCGAAAGAGTTAAAAGAGCTTGCTGAAAAGCACAATGTTTTAGCCGGATGTGCGCCCGACACTTTTTTGGGCGCAGGTTACCAAACAGCAAGAAAAGCGCTAGACGACGGGCTTATTGGTGCGCCTGTAAGCGCAATGACGTTTGATGTTTGCCATGGGCACGAGAATTGGCATATGAACCCCTCGTTCTTCTATGAATACGGTGGTGGCCCTGTTTTTGACAGAGGGCCGTACAATTTAAGTGCACTTGTCATGCTTATAGGGTCTGTAAAAAGTGTTACGGGCATGACGTCGAAAGCGTTTGAAAAAAGAGTTATAACAAGCAGTGAACGCTTTGGGCAAACAGTAGATGTTGAAATACCTACACACGTTGCAAGCCTTTTACAGTTTGAAAACGGCACTATATGCACATTTACAATGAGCTTTGACGTATGGGGCTCAACACTTCCCAAAATGGAGCTTCACGGCACAACCGGCTCGCTAATTTTGCCCGACCCAAACACTTTCGGTGGCGATGTGAGCGTGTGCACCTATATGGATAGAAAAAATATGCAAAAAATTCCTTATAGCCATATTTGCCATGAAAACAGCAGGGGGCTTGGCCTTAGCGACATGGCACAAGCAGTTATTGATAAAAGGCAGCCGCGTTGCAGCATAGACTTAGCTGTGCATGTAACAGAAATAATGCAAGCAATGCATGATAGTGCAAACACAGGGAAATGTATTGAGCTTGAAAGCAGATGTGAGAGGCCTAGCGCAATGCCAACCGGTGTGCATAATTACTTTATGCCTACTAAATAGTTTAGAATTATTTTTTGAATGGAGATTAATATGGAATATACAAAAATTAAGGGCGTAAATAAAGATATTTCACGTATAGTGCTGGGCACAATGCATATGTCTTTAAAAGATGAAAAAGGTGCATATGAAATTTTAGACACTGCGTATGAATGTGGTATAACAGCATATGACTGTGCGCCTGTATATTCAGGTGGAGACAGTGAAGTTATACTGGGCAGATGGATTAAAAACAACAGTTTGCAAGATAAAGTGTTTGTTATTACTAAGTGTGCGCACCCAAGCGGTTACCGCACACGAGCAAATTCTTTTGATATTTTAAGCGACTTACATGACTCTTTTGCAAGGACAAAGCTTGATAGTTTTGATTTATATTTCTTGCACAGAGACGACAAAAACGTGCCTGTGGGGCATATTGTTGAAACGCTTAATCGCATTTATGATGAGGGGAAAATTAAAAGTTTCGGCGGCTCTAACTGGGAACATGAACGTATTGAGCAAGCTAATGAATATGCTGCAAAATACGGCTTAAAAGGCTTTCAGGCCACAAGCCCTAATTATAGCTTAGTGCGTCAACTGGGTGACCCTTGGGGTGCATGGGGCGGCGAATGTGTTGCCGCTACCGGCGATGATAAAAAAGCCGCACGCGACTATTACGCCAAAGAAAGCATGCCTATATTTGCGTACTCTTCACTTGGGCATGGAATGCTGTCGGGCAGGGTTAACTCGGCTTCAATAGATGAAGCTAAAAAAGCACTTGAATACCCGGCACAAGTTGGATATTTGTATGAAGAAAATTTAGAGCGCTTGCGCAGAGCAGAGATACTTGCAGCCAAATATAGCATTAAAGTACCGCAAGTTGCATTGGCATGGTTACTTTGCCGCCCACTTAATGTGTTGCCAATTATAGGTGCACTTACACCAAGCGAAGTAAAAGAAAACGTGTTATCGTTTGATGTGAAACTTTCAGACAAAGAGCAAGAATGGCTTGATTTAAAATGCGAGATGTAAGAAAATTGCATAATAATGACACTATTTAAAGAAAAGGAAAGTATTATGAGACAAAAATACTTAGAAGTTGGCGAAATTACGCTTGGCACATGCTACTACCCCGAGCACTGGCCTAAGGAAATGTGGGCAGATGATTTGGAACGCATGGTGAAATATGGCATAAAAGTAGTGCGAGTTTCAGAATTTGCATGGGCTATTTTCGAGCCTGAAGAGGGCGTGTTTGACTTTAAACTTTTTGATGAGTTTATGGCGCTTGCCAAAAACTACCCACTGGACATAATTTTTTGCACGCCGTCGGCAACACCGCCTGCATGGCTTACAGAAAAGTATGAAGAAGTGCTAAATGCACAAATGAATGGCGACAAATACCGCCACGGCTTGCGTAGGCAATACAATTACAATTCGCCTGTATATAACAAGCTTGTTACAAGAATTGTAGAGAAAATAAGCGAGCACTATGGAAATGATACACAAATTATAGGCTGGCAAATAGACAACGAGCTTAACTGTGAGGTAGATATTTTCTATTCTGATTGTGACCACGATGCGTTTAGGGTGTATTTGCAAAATAAGTATAAAACACTTGAAGAACTAAACGAAAAATGGGGTACCGTTTTTTGGAGCCAAACTTATACTGATTGGCAGCAAATCTATTTGCCACGCCCTACGCCGAAGATGCAAAGCAACCCACATATGCTGCTTGACCAGCGCGAATTTATTTCAAACAGTGCATGTGCCTTTGCAAAAATGCAGGCAGATATTTTGCGCAAAAATATTGCTCAAAGCCAGTTTATAACAACTAATGGAATTTTTAAACATATAGACTACCAAAAAATGCAAGATGAAAGCCTAGACTTTATTACTTATGACAGCTACCCGAATTTTGGGTATGCACCCGACAGAAGCATTGCAATGAAAGACAGGGCATGGAGCCTTAAACTTTCGACAATTCGCTCAATTTCGCCAATTTTTGGCATTATGGAGCAACAAGTGGGCGCAGGCGGTTGGATGACAAGTATGAGGGGACCCGCACCAAAACCGGGGCAAATGCGCCTTTGGAGTTATCAATCGCTTGTGCACGGTGCAGACTTTATCTCATTCTTTAGGTGGAGAACAGCTTGCTTCGGCACTGAAATTTACTGGCATGGGCTAAACGATTATTCAAACAACTATAACCGAAAAATTGCCGAGATGGAAGAATTTTATGGCGACATGAAGAAGATGAAAAAGCTTGCAGGTGCACGCTACACAGCAAAAGTTGCACTTCTTCGCACACACGCTGTAGAGTGGGATTCAGAGTCTGACGCGTGGTACGGCCCGCTTGTAACAAAAAGTGAACAAGGCTGGTTTGCGGCTACTCAGTACACTCAAACGCCTATGGATGTTGTGTATCTTGACAGTATAGACGGCACACAAGAGTTAAGTAAATACAGCATGGCGGTTTTTCCACACCCAGCAATAATTACACAGAAAGAGATGAGAATTCTCACAGAGTTTGTAGAAGCCGGAGGCACACTTGTTATAGGTGCAAGGGCGGGTTATAAAGACGAGTATGGGCGCTGCCCAATGACAAAAATGCCCGGAATTTTGTCAGAGCTGTGCGGCGCAAATGTGGAAGAATTTACATTAATTTGCGATGAGAACGAAAAACCTATTGCAAGCTTTGACGGTGCAGATATTGAAATGCCGCTCTTCAACGATATTTTAGTTAAAGAAAGCGATAGCGCAAAAGTATTGGCAGCTTATAAAACAGGATATTACAGCGGCAAGCCTGCAATAATTGAAAACTGTGTGGGCAGTGGCAAAGTTTTATATGTAGGCGCGGCGTTTTCAGCGCAGTCTGCAGAGTGCTTGCTTTCATACTGCGGCGAAAATTCACCTTATAAAAATAAGCTTACGGCACCGGCTGAATGTGAACTTGCAGTACGCAAAAACGGCAATAACACATGGTACTTTGTTCTAAATTACAGCGATAGTGAAAAAACAATAACCACAAAAGTTCCGCTTCAAGAGCTTTTAACAGGCAACGTTATAAATGGAGAGCACAAACTAAAACCTTATGATGTAGCAGTATTTTATGAGTAATGAATTGTTACTAACACTACTGTTAGGGGCTAAAATTGATAAAGTGGCATTTTGGATGCTTGAATTATAGGGGCGGTTCAAAAGCCATGAGTATAAATAAAAATTTACATTTAAATTAAGGAGTTTATTATGAGCACAGCAAAAAAATCACCATTCGATAATTTACCGGCAAATACAGAAAGGCTAACTACTTTTGGTTGGAGGCCTGACATCTCAAAAGACGGAAAAGAAGTTGTTTTTGTAAGCAAAGAGTTCGGAGACGTTTTTGTATTAAACCTTGACAATAACGAGCTTCGTTGTTTAACAGACACAATTTGCCCAAGCCAGCCGCAGCACCCTTGCTTTATAAGGGCTTCGCACTTGCACACAGGCGACTATTTGCTTGTTGGCATGAGCGAGTGGCCGACAGAGGACCCATCAAACCCAATGCCGCTATACTCGCGTGCACGCCATGAATTCTGCTATATGTTCTATTTAAGCAAAGAGCCGGGCTCGCTTCCAATTAAATTCGGCCCTGCTTTCTACGAGGCTGCAGCAGTTGGCAAATGCTCGAATAAAATTGCATACGTTATTAACTGGTGGGCAGACCCAAGCTTGCCCGAGGGTAAATCAGAGCTTTATGTAGCTGATTTGAAAATTGAAAACGGCCAGCCTTCTATTGAAAACCCTGTTAAAATGATGGAGTCTAGCTTCCCACCGGACGGCAGACTTGCAGCTGTTGCTTTTTATGAAAACGACACAAAACTTATGACAATTTCATACGACTTTACACCACACTGCGGTGCACACGCAATAAGCCTTGATATTAACACAGGCGAAGCAGTAGACGCTTCTATTGAGAAATATAACGTAGACGAGCCGGCAGCAATGTTTGACGACAATAACGTTATTATTCGCTCTAGCCGCCACGACAAGCCCGAAACATACCCACCTGAAAAAGTTAGCCTTGAAAAAATGGACTTGTACAAGCTTGCACTTGACGGCACAGGCAAGAACATTGAACGCCTAACATTTGTAAGCGACACACCGGGCTTTAAGGCGAACAATGCGACAGTTTCGCCCGACGGTAAATTTATGATATTCCAAATTAGTGGTGGATACAACCACAACGATATGACATCACGTGGGTTTGTAAAATATACATTTTAAGTATATAATATAATAAAACAGCAAAACGCCCCAAACATGCTTAGCGTTTGTTTGGGGCGTTATTATAAAAAAGGTTACGGTTAACTATAAAAGGAGCAAACAATGTCGAATGAAAAATTTATAGACATAAGCATGGACATTTGCCCTGAGATGATTGTGTACGACGGGGACGACAAATTTTCATACACAACACCGTGTAATATGGAAAATGGCGACATTTGCAACACATGGCAAATGAGCCTTAACACACACACGGGCACACATCTTGATGCACCACGCCATTTTGTGAAAGACGGTGTGTGCATTGACGAGCTTCCAATATCATATTTTGCGGGCGTTGCAAAAGTTATTGAAATTAAAGACAGCGTTAAAATTACAAAAAACGAGCTTTTAAAGTATGATATAACAGGCTGTAAAAAAATTCTGTTTAAAACAGAAAATTCAAAAAAAACAGCAATTGATACTTTTTGCAAAGACTATATTTATATAGCGCTTGATGCTGCAGAGCACTTAGTAGAATGTGGTGTTGAACTTGTGGGTATAGATTATCTCTCTGTTGAAAAATTCGGAAATCACACCCATGACACGCATAAAAAATTGCTTGAAAACAATGTGGCACTTTTAGAGGGTATACGCCTCGAAAAAGTTAGTGAAGGCGACTATTACCTGATTGCTTTACCATTAAAAATTAAAGGAAGTAACGGAAGCCCTGTGCGTGCTGTTTTGCAACAGCTGTAATTTAGCTTGGAAGCTAAATAAAAACAACTTAAAAAATAAAAAATAGAGGAATGGATTTTATGCCTGAGAATTTAAGCGGTAAAAATATAATAATTACAGGCGGCACACAGGGCATTGGTTTTGGTATAGTTGAAAGTGCCGTTAAGGCCGGTGCAAATGTGCTGACATGTGGTAGAAAAGAAAACCCGTCTGACCAATTAAAACAATTGATGACGGATTTCCCTGAAAATTTAACGTATTTAAAAATAGATGTGGGTTCTGTGCAAGATTGCAAAAAGCTTGTAGACTACGCCGTTCAAAATTTTAAAACAATAGACGGGCTTGTTAACAATGCTGCTATTTTTCCACGCATGGCATATGAAGACGTAACAGAGGAACATTTTGACACAATATTTAACGTGAACGCAAAAGGAGCTTTTTTTGTTACAAAATACGTTGTAGGGGCCACGCTTAAAACCAAAAACGAAACATCTATTGTTCACATAGGCTCAATAAATGCGTTTGCCGGCGAGCCACCGCTTGCTGTATACTCGTGTTCAAAAGGTGCTGTGCGCACATTAAATAAGCACATTGCAACAAACTATGGCAACAATAATATACGCTCAAACTGGGTAACTGTTGGCTGGGTTGCAACAGAGACAGAGCTCTCGCGCTTTCCCACACGTGAGGAGGCATTTGAAGAGCTTGGGCGCCTTGCAAAGAAGTATATACCGCTGGGCCGCTTACAAACAGAAGAGGATATAGCCAATACTGTTAACTTTTTATTGTCAAATTCGTCAAGCCAAATAACAGGTGCTGAAATTCATGTTACGGGCGGAAAATATTTCTAAAATTAGGCATTAACCTACAATTATTCATAATGATTGCTTAATTCAGCATTAATTATGCCGCGGATTGCGCCCTGTAATTTTTCTATAAATTTGGTAAAAATACGCGTAATTCTCAAAGCCAACACAATTTGCTATCTCATACACTTTCATGTCAGTTTCATGCAAGAGGCGCTCGGCATTTTTTATTTTAATTTCGTTAAAAAGCCCTGTAAATGTGTTGCCTGTTTCTTTTTTTAAAATTCTACATATGTGCGGTGCACTAAAATTAAATTCATCGGCAATATCGTTTAACGATAACTTTTTGCTATAATTTATGTTCAAATAATCAATAATATCGGCAACAATTTTGCTGTAAGCGGCAGTGCTTTTATTTTGCAGTTTGTTATAAACATTTAAAATTAAAGCTAAAACAAATTTTTTGCACTCGTTTAAACTTTTGCTGTTGTTTATTTTTTTGAAAATATCACTTAGTTCAACATTATTGTCTATAAAAATTGTATTGTCAATATAAATTTGATAAACATTAGAGCAAATGCAAATAAGCATGTTTTTGACATTTTGTACCTCATGATTTTTCATAAGCGAAATGTCATAAAAAACATCGTCCACGGCTTTTTGTATATCACCGTCTGTGCCTTTTAAAATAGAAAACACAGCGTATGCTTTTTTCATTACTGTGTACTGGCTGCTTTTAATCTCATCGCTTAAAAACTCGGCAAACATAACCCTGTTTGCATCATCAAAATAGTGCATGTCATAGGCGAATTTCGTGTCGTTTAAAGCCATAGGGAATAAATTTGCCTCTGTATACACCTTGCTTATACCGAAAGCTACATCGCACTTGCCTTTTGTTGCTGTAATTATTTTATCACACAATTCGCGTGCGTTTGGCTCTATAACATCTTTGTTTGTTTTTGTATTAAAAAACAGCAAGATGTACATCTTATTGTCAACACTGGTGCAAATGCAATATTCAATGTTGTTTTTAAAATTGTAAGTGCAAATTGTCTCAACTTGCATTTTTAAAAAGTGGAAATTCGACATATCTTGTATGTGTGTGTTGGCATTACCGGCAACTAAAAGCATATATTTGCTGCTTTGGCTGTAAAACACACTGTTATTATCTGCATTGTCAAATTGTTCTTTAACACAGCTCGTAATCAAATTAAACAGCATTTCTTTTTCTTTTTTCAAAGCGGCTGCTTTGTGCTTTGGCGATAAACTAAGTGCTATTTCACGCTCGCTAGGTTTATACTCTCTCAGTTCATGGTTTTTGTTCATTGTTACAAGCGCTTTTTTTATTGTTTGAAATAGCTCTTCATCGTTAACAGGCTTTAAAATATAGCTGAAAACGCCAAGTTCAAGCGCTTTTTTTACAAGTGTAAACTCATCAAAAGCACTCATCAGAATAACTATTGTATCGGGCTTTGTTTCAAACAGTTTGCGCGAAAAATCAAGCCCGTCGCTTACAGGCATTTTAATATCGGTTACAACAATATCTATTTGCTTTTTATCGCATATTTGCAGCGCACTTTCGCCATTATATGCAACGTCTGTTACTTTGCAGTTTAAGCTTTGCCAAAAATGTAAGTTTTGTATTGATTGCACCGTCTCTTTATTATCATCTGCTATAAGAACATTGTATGTCATTTTTGCTCCTGACTTATTGATATATAATTTTATATAACCGTTTTGGCTCCGCAAGTGCACAGGTAATTACTTAATCAAATTGCAACGGTAATTTTACTGTTACAACAGTTCCCTCGTTTATTACACTGTTAACACTTAGCCCGTACTCTTCACCGTATAATATTTTTAAACGCTTATTTACACTGTTAATTCCTATGTGAGCTCGCGCTTTATATTTTTGCGCTTTTTCACTAAACAAATTGTCTAAAACGCTTTCTTCTATACCAAGGCCGTTGTCTGAAATAATTATGTTTAAATCATTGCCCTCGCTAAATGCAGTTATGGCTATAAAACATTTTTCACTCATGTGCTCTGCACTGTGTTTAATGGCATTCTCTGCAATGGGTTGTAAAATTAAATGTGGAATTTTTGCTTTTTCAACATCTGCCCCAATATCATAAATAATACTTACCCTGTCTTGCAGCATAAACTCATAAATTGAAAAATAGTCCTCAATGTATGATATTTCATCTTCAAGGTAAATAATGTCTTTGTTTTCCTGAATAGAGGAGCGCATTAAAGCACCAAGCTTTTGCATAACAGCTGCAATTTCAAGCTCACCTTTATTTTTTGCATACCCGTTAACACTTTCCAAAACGTTGTATAAAAAATGTGGGTTAATTTGTGCAAGAAGTTTGCTGTACTGCGCGTTTAAAAGCTCGTTTTGCAGTTTTTCTTGTTTTGCCTGTTCATTCACAAGCTTTGTCATAACAGTGTCCATTTGTGAAGACATGTCTGAAAAAGCTTTGCTAAGTTCGCCAATTTCATCTTTACCGGGCTTGCTTTTAGGTTTTAGCAATTTGCCCTCACGTATGCCTTGTATTTGCTTTGCAAGTTGGCGAATATTTGAAGTTAAATTTGACGACACAAGAAAAGTGACGACTAAAGCAAGAATTAAATAAGCTAGAATGGCAACTGTTATGGTTATTAAAATATCGTCGACTTTATAATATAAGTCTTTATTGCTAACATGGTATGCCACATGCCAATTCTCGTCCTGTGTTAAGTTCGAATGAAGCAAATATTCCTCGCCGTTTATGTTTAAGGGCAAAAATTCACTAGTTTCATTAACTGCCAAATGCTCTTGTAAAATAATATTATTTGCAGTGGAGTAAACTTGCACTTTGTCGTTATAAATTATTGATATGTTGCCTTTTTCAGGCAGCTGTTCTTGTAAGAAAGAATTAAAAAATGTGTTCGAGTCAAGCTCTGCTACAAAAACGCCTTGGTATGTAAAAAGAAATTCACTGTAAATTGCTCGTATGTAAAAAATTGATCCCGGCTGATCTTCAAAAACAACAAACCGCCCACTGTTTGTGTTACTGTATATATCGTAATAATTTTGTTTTATGTAATCGCTTATAAAATGGCTTTCGTCTTCAACAAGTTCACAGTTTGCTGCTGTTGCGTAGTATAAGTTTTCTCTATATGTATACGCATATGCTGAAATAATGGGTTCGCGCAGTGTTTGCATTTGGTAAAACTGTACTAAAAATTTGCGCTCAATAGTGGAGTTTAGCTCCTCAGCATTATTAAAATATCGGGTGAATATTTCGCTGTTCACAATATTTAATAGAAAAAAATTATCATATTCAGTGATGTTATAGTTTATTTCGCCGCAAATAGCATTTGTGGTTGTGTCTGCATAAAGGTAGTGGTCGTCGCTTAAAGCATCCTCAACAATATAAGTTGTGGCAATGCCTAAAAACAGCGCCAAAAAAATAATTGCCGCTATTTGAGAGAGGAAAAATTTCCAAAAAATTTTTAAGTTTTTAAATGCAAACTTTTTCAAAATATATTTATCCTCTCAATTATTTTACATGTTAATAATATAACATACTTATAATATTATATTATATTTATACAATGTTTTCAATAATTATACATAAATTTACATTAAAACTAAAATATAAGGAGTAAAAAAATGAAAATTACAAACATTACGCTTTACAAAGTTCCACCCCGTTGGGTTTTTTTGAAAATTGACACTGACGAGGGAATAAGCGGCTGGGGCGAACCCGTTGTTGAGGGAAGAAGCGACACAGTTATTGCCGCTGTTAAAGAGTTGCAATTTTATTTTATGGGCAAAGACCCCATGCAAATTGAAGACTTATGGCAAATGATGTACCGCTCGGGCTTTTACCGCGGTGGGCCGGAGGTTATGAGCGCAATATCAGGCATTGACCAAGCCCTGTGGGACATAAAGGGTAAGTTTTACAACGCACCTGTGTATGACCTTTTGGGTGGTGCGTGCAGAGATAAGCTTAAAATGTACCGCTGGATTGGCGGCGATAGGCCGAGTGATATAAAGAAAGAAGCGTTAACGGCATATGAACAGGGCTACCGCGCCATAAAAATGAATGGAACGGAAGAGATGCATTACATTGACAGCTTTGAAAAAATTGAAGCTACTTGCGCACGTGTTGCGGCAATACGCGACGCACTTGGTATGAAGCTTGACATTGCGGTAGACTTTCATGGCAGGGTGCATAAATCAATGGCTAAAGTTCTTGCGAAAGAGCTTGATCAGTATCATTTAATGTTTATTGAAGAACCTGTTTTAAGCCAAAATAACGAAGCGCTGCGTGAAATTGCACGTTATACTTCAACACCAATTGCAACGGGCGAGCGTATGTTCAGCCGCTGGGAGTTTAAACAACTTTTAACTGACGGATATGTAGATATTATTCAGCCCGATTTATCGCACGCCGGCGGAATTAGCGAATGCAAGAAAATAGCCACAATGGCAGAGGCTTTTGATGTAGCTGTTGCCCCACACTGCCCACTTGGCCCAATTGCGCTTGGTGCTTGCATTCAGCTAGACACTTGCACACCTAATGCATTTATACAAGAACAAAGCCTTGGCATACATTACAATAAAGGTGGCGATTTGCTTGACTATTTGGCCGATAAGAGCATTTATAATTACAAAGACGGCTATTTAGAGCTTATAACAAAGCCCGGGCTTGGCGTTGAAATGAACGAGAAATATATTGCAGAAGTAGCAAAAACACCTTTTGACTGGAAAAACCCTATTTGGAGAAATTTTGACGGAACAATTGCAGAGTGGTAATTTTAAACAGCAACTTAACATTTAACTTAATGCTATACTTCTTTGTATATTAACAAAAACAATATTTAAAAAATGAGGATAAGTATGAATATTTCAAAAATGGTACTGGGCACAATGATTTTAAAGCTTGATAAATTAGATTATAGTTTCAATATTTTAGATGAGGCACTTGCACGCGGTATTAACACTTTTGACACCGCAAAAGTATACGGTGACAGCGAAGAAGTTTTAGGTAAATGGTTAGAGCTTAGAAAAAACAGAGACAAAGTTGTGATATTAACAAAAGGTGCACATCACAATAAGTTTCGAAAAAGGGTAACAAGCTTTGACATATTGTCTGACGTGCACGACTCGCTTGCGGCACTTAAAACAAATTATATTGACATTTATATGCTGCACAGAGATGACGTTTCAGTGCCTGTTGACACAATTATGGCAACATTAAATACGCTTGTCAATGATGGAACAATTAAAGCAATAGGTGTTTCGAACTGGACAACTGAAAGAATAAAGAGGGCGAATGAATTTGCACAAAAGAATGGCATGAAGCAAATAGAATTTATTAGCCCGCAATTTTCTGTTGCAAAGCAAGTTAGCAACCCATGGGGTGATGATGACAGCGACTGCATTGCCGCAGATGAAGAAATGATAAAATATTGCGAGAATAACGGCATAAAAATAATTGCATTTTCAAGTTTAGCACGTGGCTTTATGTCGGGGGCGTTTAAGCACAATGAAAAGGAAAAAGCAAAAGAAATACTTGACAGATATGCACAAAAAGGCTATATGCACGAAGAAAACTTTGACAGGCTGAAACGCACGGAAGGGCTTGCAGCACAAAAAAACGCCACAGTTGCGCAAATTGCACTGGCGTATAATATGTCTGTTTCGAAAAACATTCACCCTATTTTTACTGCAATAAACACACAGCAACTTGATGAAAACATTAAAGTAGCAGACATAAAACTTACAAAGGCTGAGTGTGACAGGCTTAAATAAGTGTTTGGACTATTAAAAGTAATGAGATTACGCACGTTTATAGTAATTTGATTTTTCTAATTGCACATGGAAAGGAATAAATAGAATATGCAAAATACATACCTTGGCATAGAACTTGGCTCGACAAGAATAAAAGCGGTTTTAACAGACGAAAAAGGCACAGTTATTGCAAGCGG
>CAYJHA010000006.1:21524-39958 GCA_964369785.1 uncultured Bacteroides sp. | reverse complement strand
GTGAAATATGACGGAAATTTTGCCGACGCTTTTTGTGAAGGCGACTTTGTCAACAGCTCCACATAGAACCGCCCCTACAAATTCTGATTACCGAACACTGAAACTCGAAAGGTTGCCCAAAAATGGCTAATGATTTTTTAGACAATTACAAGAAAAAAAGCGAACAAGACATGGCGGAAATTGCCGATAACACTGCGCAAGCGCCGCATGTTTCAAGTGCGCAAAACAGTGCACCGCAAACACAACAACAAGCACCACAAGTGCAGCCTAGTGCCGTGCCGCCTGCAAATGGCGGCAATAGCGGCTTAAGTGGCTTTGTGCAAAGCACTGCCCCAACAACTGCGCCTGAAAAACAAAGCACGGCAAAGCCCACAGGCGAGGGCGCAAAAACAAAAACATCTGCGGCAAGCACAAACACTGCGCCGCCGCAAAACACTGCGCCACAAATGAATTTTGAGCAAAAAAGCGGCTTTGCACCACTGCCACAAAAGCCACAAAGCGGCGGAAGTGGCAATGGCTCGCGTTCTCGCAGAAAGAAATTTCCGTGGGGCTATATTATAGGCGGTGCTGTTGCGCTAATTGCTGTTATAGTGCTAATTATTGCGCTTTCGGGCGGCAACGCGCTGCCTGCTATGGTTGGCTGGAGCGAGGGCGACGCAGAGCTTTGGGCACGTGAGAACGAAGTTTTGCTACAAGTTGAGACAGTTCACAGCGACGAAGTGCCGGCAGGGCAAATTATATCGCAAACGCCTTCAGAGGGTGAAGAGATAGCGAGCGGTGAGTTTGTTAAGCTTGTAATTTCAGCAGGCCCTGACTTGAGCATAATGGTGCCCGTGCCCGACATTTTAAACATGACAATGCAAGAAGTTGAAGCATGGGCAGAGGAAAACCGCATGGAAACAGTGCGCATAACAACAGAGGAAAGCGAGACAATACCCTCTGGCGAGGCAATACGCTTTTATGTTAACGACAACACGGTGCTTGGCACTGAAATTCGCAGAGATACGCCGTTTTACGTAATATTTTCACGTGGGCAAGGTGAGGGCGAGGACGTTAAACTGCCGAACTTCTTAACAATGAGCCTTGAAGAGGCAAAAACGTTTGCAACAGAAAACGGCATAGTGCTAAGTGTGATTGAAGAGTTTAGCGAGAGCGTTGCAGAGGGCAGTATAATACGCCAAGATATTAAAGCCGAAGAGACAGTGCGCGAGGGCGACGCGGTGAAAATTTACGTGTCACTAGGCAAAGAGATAATAGTGCCGAACTTTTTTGAAATGAGCAAAGAAGAGGCGGCGCTTAAAGCAACACAGCTTGGCATTACAACACTTGTTACAGAGCGTTATGTTACACCGTTTGAAGAGGGCGATTTGGTTTCGCAGTCTATAAGTGCAGGCGCACTTTACGAGACAGGCGACATAGTAGAGCTTGTGTATTCACTAGGCTTTAAGGTAGTTGTGCAGTCGTTCGTTGGCAAAACAGAGCCAGACGTGCGTGCATGGGTTGAGCCATATAATAAGCTAGGCGCAAATATTAAAGTGAACACAACTTATACATCGTCAACACAGCCGGCAGGCACAATTTTGTCGCAAGACAAAATTGATTACACTATGACTATTACAGATACGCTGAATTTGGTGGTGTCTAAAGGCAAAATTGTTTATGTGCCGAACTTTATTTCACCGGGAATGACAAGGGAAGAAGCCATAGCAGTTTGTGAGCAGTTGAACATAGTGCCTGTTTTTGTGGAAGAGGTAAATTCTTCTGTGGGCACAGGTGTGGTGTTTAAGCAAGCGCTATCACCGGGTGTGGAAATTGCAGAAGAGACGACAATTACGCTTACGTATAACCCGGGGCAACCGACTGTTGCAAAAGTTACTGTGCCAAATTTTGTGGGTATGACGAAAGCAGAAGTTGAAAATTATTTAGTTGCTAATAATTTAAAATTGACAATAGATTATTTTGAAGATACAACAGCTATTAACAATGGGCTTGTTACTGCACAAGTACAAAATGCAGGTGACCTTGTAGATGAAAATTCTGTTATTAATTTGACAATAGGTGTTATGCCGTAAATATAAAAGCAAAGAGCAAACAAAACACGCTGTGGTAAAACATTTGAAATTTAATGTGTCACACGTCGTCACCGCAACAAAACAAATTAAAAAGTTACGTTTTAGTGTAGGGACAGGGCTTGCCCCTGTCCGCACAAACCGCATGGCACTCGGACAACCGCAAGGGTTGTTCCTACAATATGCCGTCAAGTTTTAAAGTTAACAAGTTAGTAGGGGCGGTCCTATGTGACCGCCCGAAACCTCATTTTATACCGCAGGTTTCGGGCGAACACACACAGGAACTCGCCCCTATAATTTAATGTGTAACATCATCAAACTTGCGGGCGGCGAAACGCCGCCCCTACAAAGCACGTGCGAAACACATGCAGGCATTTGTAGGGCAGCGTTGTCCTCGCACGTCAAGCAAAAATGTACATTCATAAAATTTATTGTAACAAGACCAAAAAATAAAAGTGTAAACAAAAGCAAAACTACACACCAAATTAAACTTCATAAAAAATCGGACGATAATATAAATATAAGCGCTTAACAAAACCACCCACAGCGGAGGGCGATTTTATGATTATACAAAATTATAGCGGGAAAGCAACTTCGGGTTTATTGCAGAGGAATTCAACACAAAAAGATAAGAGGGCAAATTTAAACAAAACCGCAATTACACAGCCGCAATATACAATAAACAAAGGCACATACATTGCGCAAAACAATGAGAATAAAGCGAAAGAGTTTTACACACAGAACACTACAAACACCGACACATTTGCACAGCAAAACGACATGGAAACAGAACTTTTCCAACAGGAGCTTGAACTGTACGAAAAGCACAAACACAACCCTTTGCAAGCACCGTATGAGGATAAAAAACAACTTAGAGACCTTTTAAAACTGCTTGAAGACAGCAAAATTACAATGCCGAATTTGAGCAAAGAAGAGCGTGAAATACGTGACTTGCTTATTGATAAAATAGAGAATTTTTTCGACACAGAAGAAATGCAAGGCAAATTAAAACAAGCTGAGACAATGGTAAGTGCTGTAAGGCAAAACGCACAAACAGCGAACGAACAAGCCGAAGCCATGGCAAAGCGCATGAAGGAAATACGCACTTGCCTTGAAATTGCGTCAAAAATACGCAAGGGCACGGCAAGCAACAAAGAAATGCGCTACTTACTGAAAAAAGACCCGAAAATGTATGCAATGGCAATGGCCGTAAAGCAACTTTCAGAAAAAGAGGACAAAGCAAAAAACAAAACAACTACAGACATTGAAGACGATGACGAGAGTGGAGCTTCTAATAATAACATGCTCGGTAACATACAAGGTGCTGTCACGGCAAGTTCTGCAGGTTTGCCGCTTTCAGGCATGGAAGAAAGTGGCGTAAGCGCGGCAGATTTTATGTAATTTAGCGGCAATTTGACCGATAGTAACAACACCATGCACTGCACTGTTAAAATTAAATGGCTACGTTTTAATGTAGGGACAGGGCTCGCCCCAGTGTGCACCTATTGTAGGGCACTCGGACAACCGCAAGGGTTGTCCCTACAATACATCGTCAAAACACTGTCGAATTTTAAGGTGAACAATGTAGGGGCGAACACAAAAAAATATACGATTGTCAACTGTTTTTTACAAAAAACAGTTGACAATCGTTTTTATATAGTGTATACTGTGCATATAGTATATAAACAGTATACAAGGAGGCGCTTTTGAATATACTAATTAGCAATGCAAACAATAGCCCTATATACGAGCAAATATATAACGGCATTAAGACAAATATCCTCTCAGGCCAGCTGTGCGAGGGCGATTTGCTGCCGTCTATAAGAAACCTTGCGAAAGATTTGCGCATTAGCGTAATTACAACAAAACGTGCGTATGATGAGCTGGAGAGAGACGGATATATATACTCTGTTGCAGGCAAAGGCTCGTACGTTGCGCAAAAAAACACGCAAATAATACGCGAAGCATACTTGAAAGATATAGAACAGCATATCAGAAAAATTATAGAAATTGCGCCGTCTTTAGAACTTAGCGAACATGATATTATTGAAATGTTTAAACTTATATATGGGGAGGGGTAAAATTGAACGCAATAGAAATAAAAAACCTTAGCAAAAAATTTGGCGATTTCACGCTTGATAACCTCAACTTGCAACTGCCACGCGGCACAATTACAGGCCTTGTTGGTGAAAACGGTGCAGGCAAAAGCACCACAATAAAGCTTATTATGGGTGCATTGAAAAAAGACGGTGGAAGTATTAGCGTTTTGGGCGAAGACAACTGCTCGCCACAGTTTACGCAAGTGAAACAAGATATTGGCGTTGTAATAGATGAGGCATATTTCCCCGAAGTGTTGAACGCTGCAAACATTAACGAAGTTATGAAAAACACGTATGCAAACTGGAGCGATGAATTATATTTTTCATATATAAATAAGTTTTCACTGCCAAAAGATAAGCAGTTTAAAGATTTTTCGCGTGGCATGAAAATGAAGCTTGCAATTGCAGTTGCATTATCTCACGGTGCAAAACTGCTAATTTTAGACGAGGCAACCTCCGGGCTTGACCCAATGGTGCGTGATGAAATGCTCGATATTTTTAACGAGTTTACACGCGATGAAAACAACTCTGTTTTGCTGTCGTCGCATATAATAAGCGACCTTGAAAAAATTTGCGACTACATTGCTTTTTTGCACAAGGGGAAGTTGATTTTGTGCGAGGCGAAAGACACGCTTTTAGAAAAATATGCAATAGTTAAAGTGCTTGAAAACGAGATAATAGATATGCCGATTGACGCAATTGTTGGCAAGAAAAAAACAAGTTACGGCTTTGATGTGCTTGTGAAAAAGCAAAAATTAAACAGCGCATTTATGTTTGAAAAAACAACACTTGAGGATATTGTATTATTCATGGTTAAGGAGGGCAAAAGATGAAAGGGCTATTAATTAAAGATTTGTGCGTTATAACAAAACAACTTAAAATTTTTCTTGTAGCCATTGTTGTATTAAGCCTTCTAGGTGGCAGTTCAAACTCGCTTTTAGCAATGTATTTTGGTGCAATTTTGCCGCTTACTTCTTTTTCATATGACGAGAAGGCAAAATGGAATGAGTTTGCTGTTATGATGCCGTTTTCAAAAAGTGAACTTGTTTTAAGTAAATTTTTGCTGGGTTATCTCTGCATTGCAGGGGCGGCTTTGCTTGTGTTTACAAGCTCGCTAATATCGTCAGCGTTTATATTGCAAGGCACAAGCATAAACATAAGTGCTATACTGTTAAGTGTTGTGGCAGCGCTAATTGCAATGCCTATAAATAACATGTTCTTTTTTATATTTGGCAGTGAAAAAGGCAGGTTGTTTTTTGTGGTTTGCATGGTAGCAGTTAGTGCGCTTAGTGCTTTTTTTAACAGTGTAAGCGCACAGGTTTTAGGCGCAATGCAAAATTTATCTGTTGCTATGGCAGTGCTTGTTGCAGTAGCAATAAATTTTGCATGCGTAAAAATATCGCAAAAACGCAATATTTTGTAGCTTTGCTACATCGGCTTGGCTAGTTGCCTAGGAGGATAACACAGCTATGTGTGCAAATCAGGCGGTTTTAGGCGGGTTCGGATTATATTGGCTTGGCTAGTGGCCACAAAGTAATAATAAAAGCGCATTAAAACACACCCTACTGCATACTTTTAAATTAAAGTGTAAAGTAAGGGTGTGTTTATTATGTGGCAAAAAAATATTGAAAAAATTGCACAGGGAGAGAGCAAAAACATTGGCACAGCACTGTATAGTGCAAAACCTGTGAAGAAAAACGACAACTTACTCACAGTGCAATGTATAATTTGTGCTGTGGTTTTTGCTGTTATTTATGTGCTTGGCATGTTTAACAGCACGTTTTTTGAAGAAATAAAAGCAGAATTTAACGCGGCGATAGAGAGCGGCATAAAATTTAGCAGTGAAACACCGCTACTGCGGTTTATTGATGACTCAGTAAATGACGCACGTGAAGCAGCAATTAATTTGAGCGAAGAGCTTAGCGGAATGGCTACCGGTGCGGCGCCTGCTACAAGCGAAGAGGCAAGCGCACCCACAACAGAGGCAGCGCTTACTGAAACAGCTGAAACAACTGCGCCACAGGCACAAAGCGCACCAATAGCGCCTTTTGCGCCGCAAGAGGCCGAAATAACAAATGCAACTGCTGTACCTGCAACAACAGCTGAAACTAGCGAAGCTCAACAAGAAAGCGCACCTTCCACAAGTGATGAAAACAGCACAACAAACGCAATAGGTGGCTTCACTAACATGAGCGAAGAGGAGCTTAGCCATATTATAAGCCTAGAGCCGTATACACTTGATGTGCAATTAATTCAGCCGTCATATGGCTATTTATCGTCAAGCTTTGGCGAGAGAGAAAACCCTATAACAGGCAAAGAAGAATTTCACGTTGGTATAGACATTGCGGCGGCGCAAGGCACAAAAGTTGTGGCGGCTTACAGTGGCCAAGTGGTAGAAACAGGCTACACAGATCAGCGTGGCAACTACATAATTTTACACCACAAAGAGGGTATGCAAACGCTTTACCAGCATTTGCAGTGCGGCTATGTGCGCACGGGGCAAAATGTTGATATAGGCCAGCCGATAGGCACAGTTGGAAGCACGGGGCTAAGCACAGGCCCACATTTACACTTTGAGCTTATTTTAAACAGAAAACGCGTAGACCCACTGCAACAATTCCCACTGCTTGCCGAGACGCTAAATAATAATGAAAGCGAACAAAAAGAAAGTAGCACCGAAACAGCGCAAACAGCCGAAGAAAATGAGCAAAATAGCGACACCCAAACAGCCGAAACAGCCCAATGAGCGCATTAACAGTGTATGCGCTTATAGCACTCGGCTTGCTTTTAGACGGCGCGTATCTTTTTAGAATTGCACTTTTTTGCTGCGCAGTGCATGAAGCAGGGCACGTAGCCACGTATATAATTTGTGCGCATAGCTTGCCCAAATTAGAACTTTCGGCAGGCGGAATTTGCCTAAAAAGAACAGCGCTTTTATCAAGAAATAAAAGGCTTTTTGTGCTTTGCATGGGGCCTGCTTTTAATTTTTTGCTAAGTGCGGCATTATATTTTAAAGCGCAACAAAACGCAACGTACAGCGCATACATAATTGCGGCTGTAAGCCTTTGTGTTGGGCTTTATAACATGCTGCCCATAGGCGCACTTGACGGCGCACAAATTGTTGAAACGTTTATAAGCGGCAAGCACATAATGCAGTGGAATAAACTTCAAAATGTGCTGGTTATAGCGCTGTGTTTTGTTTTGCCCGCTGTTGCGCTGTTTTTTAAGTTGCCGCTAATAACGTGTGTTGCGGCGTTTGTTGCGCCCGTCTATTTGTTTATACAAAACAAATTTTAAAGCATAATTTTAGTTTGTAAATTGCCGTGTTTTTTGTTATAATAAGTTGATGATAAAAAGAACGGAGAAAAAAGTGGATAAAAAACTTAAAGCGGCACTTGCGGCAGTGCAAAAACCGGGGAGATATACAGGCGGTGAGCCGGGCTGTGTTTATAAAAATAAAGACGATGTTGCGTTAAGGTTTGCGTTTTGCTTTCCTGATACGTATGAAATAGGCATGTCTTTTTTAGGCATGAAGATACTTTATGAAATTATGAATAACGAAAAAAATATTTGGTGCGAGCGTGTATTTATGCCGTGGACAGATATGATGCAACAAATGCAAAAAAGCGACATACCACTTTATGCGCTTGAAAGTAAAGATGAGCTTTTAAATTTTGATGTTGTTGGCTTTACGCTGCAATATGAGCTGTCGTACACTAATATAATAGCTATGCTTGACCTTGCACATATACCGTTTTACGCAGAGGACAGGGGGGAAGAGCACCCAATTATTGTGGCAGGCGGCCCGTGCGTTTGCAACGCAGAGCCACTGGCGCCTTTTTTTGATTTGATGATGCTTGGTGAGGGTGAACAGCAACTTTTAGAAGTGTGTAAAAAAATTACACAATGCAAAGAAAAAGGCATGAGAAAAGCGCAAATTCTTAAAGAACTTAGCAAGATTAAAGGCGTTTATATACCAAGCCTTTACGATGTTTTGTACAACGATGACGGAACGGTTAATCAGATAAACGCAATTGGCGGTGCACCTGAAATTGTTGAAAAAGCAATAATTACCGACATGAACGCGCAACCGTTGCCCGAGCACTTTGTTGTGCCTATGATTGGCGCCGTGCACGACAGAGCGCAAGTTGAAGTGCTTCGCGGATGTGTGCGCGGGTGCCGCTTTTGCCAGGCAGGCTTTATTTACAGGCCAATGAGAGAGCGCAAAGCGGACATGCTTTCCGGGGCAGGCAAAGCGCTTTGCGATAACACAGGCTACGATGAAATATCGCTTACATCGCTATCAACCAGTGACCACTCACAGCTTGAAGAGTTGCTTGACAACTTGCTTGTGTGGACAAAAGATGACAGTGTTAACATAGCACTTCCGAGCCTTCGAATAGATAACTTTTCAAAAAGCCTTGTGGAAAAAACGACAAAAATAAGAAAAAGCGGCCTTACATTTGCGCCCGAAGCCGGCACACAGCGCCTGCGTGATGCTATTAACAAAAACATAACACAAAAAGAGATTGAGGACAGCTGCCGCCTTGCTTTCGCGGCTGGTTATACGTCTGTTAAACTTTATTTTATGCTTGGCCTGCCCACAGAGACAATGGAAGATATAAAAGGCATTGCAGACACTGCACAACGTGTGGTTGATTTGTATTTTGAGACAGAGAATAAACCAAAGGGCAAAAACGTGCAAGTAAGTGTAAGCGTTGCATGTTTTGTGCCAAAGCCACACACGCCTTTCCAATTTTGTGCGCAAGATACAATGGAAAAACTGCACGAAAAACAGCAGTATTTGCTAAGCTGTGTGAAGAGCCGTAAAATACACGTTAGCTACCACGACAGCCGCACAAGCTTTTTAGAAGCCGTTTTTGCAAAAGGCGACAGGCGCCTTGCACCTGCTATTGTTAAAGCGTATGAAAACGGCTGCTATTTTGACGGTTGGTATGAACACTTTAAGTTTGATGAGTGGATGAAAGTGTTTGATGAGCTGAAAATAGACACTAAATTTTACGCAAACAGAGAAATACCAAAAGGCGAAGTTTTGCCATGGGCGCACCTAGATTACGGCGTAAGCAAGCAATTTTTAATTGAAGAATTTGAGAGTGCCGTTAGTGAAAAAACTACACAGCCATGTAATGAAAAGTGTAGTAATTGCGGTGCAAACAAACTTATGGGGGGTGCGTGTTTTGGCTACAACAATTAGGTTTGCGTATGAAAAAAAAGGCACTGCCGCATATATTTCGCTTCTTGATTTGCAGCGTGTTATGCAGCGTGCACTGAAATGTTCAAAACTGCCCGTGCTGTACACACAGGGCTTTAACCCGCACATTTACATAACGTTTGCGGCGCCGCTAGCATTGGGGCAACAAAGCATTACAGAATCGTTTGAGATTAAGCCGACAGATTTGAATTTTGACTGGGCAAGTGCACCGCAAATTTTGAACAAGCATTTGCCAAAGGGCATAGTGGCAACAAGTGCGAAATTTGCAAAGGTGCCTGCAAGCGACATTGCGTTTGCGCAGTATGACATAAGCTTTGAAAGTGATGTAGCACACCTTGCGGCCACGGCGTTTGATATGTTTGAGAAAGCAGAAAACGCCATTGTAACTAAAAAAGGCAAAAAGGGCAAAGCTGTGCAAATTGACTTAAAGCAGCATGTAAAAATCACTAACAAAGCCAAAAGCGGCGAAAATTATACGGCGACTGTTATTTTGCCTGCAGGTGCACCGCTTAACATTAACCCTGCACTTTTAATGGCCTTTTTGTATGAAAATTGTGAGCTGCCCGAGCACAGTGCAGATATTTTGAGAACAAAACTGCTTTTGAAAGATTTAAAACAGTTCGGGTAAGGGTTGCAGTTCTTTGTGGCAATCAAAAAATTACATATAATTTTTAAAATTGTAGGGACAGGGCTAGCCCCTGTCCGTCTTTGCCTAAACGGCATTCGGTTCGGGCAGCCGCAAGGGCTGTGCCTACAACAAAATGCGCCACGCCATCAAGAGAAATGCGCTGCGTCATTAAGCATTTAGTTGATGACAATAACGGCTAAAAAAATACAATACATAAAATTTAAACAATATTTGAAACAAAAAAAGGGAAGTGTAAAATGTCAACCGCAATACTAATTCAGCAAATATTTGTAATATTAATAATAATTGCAACGGGAATAGTTGCAAGCAAATTAAACATTTTAACAAAGGAAACTACAAAATCTTTGTCCGCCTTACTTATTAACATAACATTGCCGGCAACTCTTCTTGCCTCTACAAATTTAGGTGGCGGAAGCAGTACAGTGAACAATGTGATGCTGTACTTTTTTATTATTATAGTTTTCTTTATAGTGTGCACAGTTGTAAGTGAGGCTTTGGCAAAAATATTTAAACTTACGCGTGAAAAACGTGCGGTGTTCGTAATGTTTAGCGTGTTGCCGAACAGCTTATTTATAGGTATGCCGCTAATAACTGCACTTTTTCCTGAAAATGCAATGATGTATATTGTTGCCGGTATTATGAGCTTCAATGTTTATTTTTTTACATATGGGGCGAATTTATTTTCAAGGCAAAGCAAATTAAATATAAAAGTGTTTATCACGCCGGGTAATATTGCAACACTTGCACTAATTATAATGCTACTTTTTAATTTGCGTTTCCCTGTAATGCTTGAGAGTGCTTTCAGCTTAATTGGTGATATAACATCGCCTTTAGCGCTTATTTTAATAGGCGTTATGCTTAGCAATGGCGACATTAAGGCAATGATGAAAAACAAGTTCTTGTATGTTATAACATTTTTAAGGTGCTTAATATTCCCTATTGCGCTTGCTTTTTGCCTAAAGTTTGTGCCTATAAGCACAGAGGCGGCACTTGCTATTGTAATTTTAATGTCATGTGCGTCGGGTGCACTGGGGGCGTCTCTTGCCAGAAAAGAAAATATAGAGCCGGAACTTGCAAGCCTGGCTGTTGTGCACACAACGGTGTTTATATTAATTTCATTGCCGATTATATCAATAATTGCACAGCTTATTTTAGCTTAAAGTAAAACCGCATAGGCTAGGGGTTAACCCATGCCTATGCGGTTTTTGTTTGCATATAATAAATTTGTTTCTAGATACTGTCTATTTGCCGCCACAGCCGCCGGAGCAACCTTTCTCGCCGCCGCTCTTCTTATCAGAAGACGGGCAACTGGGGCAACCTATGCATTTTACGCCTTTTCTTTTTTGCTTTACAATGTAAATAACAATGCAAGCAACAAGTAAAACTATAACGCCCAGTGCTATTAAATCTGCCATAAAAATACTCCATTCTGTGCACAGCATTAAAAATAAATATTAAACTGTTGCGTTAACTTTAAATTTAGCTGCAGCTTTTTTGTTGCCTTGTATAACTTTATAAACAAGGCAGCCAACCATAGCAGCAACTGCTATTAGCCCGGGCAAGAAGCCTGTGCCAAGTGTGCCTGCTGTTACAAGTGTGCCAATTTGGTATACAAAGAATGCAATAGTGTAGCCTGTGCCAAGTTGCAATGCTATGCCACCGAATAGCCATTTCGGGCTTTCCATTTCGGCGTTCATGGCACCAATTGCCGCAAAGCAAGGTGGTGTGTAAAGGTTGAACATTAAGTATGCAAGTGCGGCAACAGATGTTAGCCCCATAGTAGCTGCAACACCGCTTGCAGAGCCCTCAATTATCTCAAGTGCATCTGTGTCGATAAAGTTTGTAATGCCGTAAACAACGGCAAGTGTACCTACAACGTTCTCTTTAGCTATAAAGCCTGTAATAGCGGCCGCTGCAAGCTGCCAAATGCCAAAGCCGAGCGGTATAAACAAAAGCGCAAACGGTGAAGCGATTGTTGCAAGAATGCTTGTGTGTTGTGCGTCTTCCGCAACAACTTGGAAGCTCCAGTTGTAAAGTTGCATAACTGTAACTGCAAGGTTGCAAAGAAGAATAATTGTACCTGCTTTAATGATAAACGCTTTAGCGCGAGACATCATTGAAACAGTAGCACGCCAAATGCTGGGAACACGATATTCAGGTAGCTCCATAATAAAGAACGATTTAGCGTGTTTTTCGCCTGTTATTAATGTTATTACATAAGCCATAACAATTATAAGTGCAATGCCTACAAAATACATTAGTGGGCTAACCCATGAAGCGTCTGCAAAGAATGCGCCTGCAAAAAGTGCAATAACCGGAAGTTTTGCGCCGCAAGGCATAAATGGTGCAAGCATAGCTGTTGTTCTGCGCTGGCGCTCATTTTTAATTGTACGTGTAGCCATAACGCCGGGAATTGCACAGCCAATACCAATAATCATAGGTATAATTGATTTGCCCGAAAGGCCTACAACTTTAAAGAACCTGTCCATAACAACTGTAACGCGTGCCATATAGCCGCAGTCTTCTAAAAGTGCAAGCAAGAAGAACATAACCATAATTAGCGGTAAGAAACCAACAACAGCGCCGAAACCGCCAACTATACCGTCTAGAATAATTGTTGCAAGAATAGGTGAAACGCTCTCGCCCAGAACTTCGCCAAGCCAGCCGTTAAAGCCGTCAATCCAGCCTACAAGTAGGTCTGCAATCATTGGGCCTACAAGCGTTTGCGATACGTAGAAAACACCGTACATAACAGCCGCAAAAATTACAATGCCAAGCCATTTGTTTGCAATAACTTTATCAACTTTATCCTGCGTTGTTTGCACGTTGCTTTTTTGTGCGCGTTTTTCAACAGCGTCTACAACAGTGTTTACAAACTCATACCTCTTTTTGTCTGCCGCTTCTACTTGTGCTTTGTCACTCAAGGTTTTGGCCGCACCGTCAAAAGGTGCCGCTTGGCCTTTGCCTGAGCTTTCAACAGCTGTGGCAATTAATTTGTCTAAGCCGTGGCCTGTTGCAGCAGTTGAAACAGTGTTTACAACAGGGCAGCCAAGCTTTTGTGAAAGCTGTTCAACGTCAACTGATATAACTTTTTTTTCGTTTAAATCGCTTTTATTAAGCGCCACAACAACAGGTATGCCAAGCTCTAAAAGCTGTGTTGTGAAGAATAAACTTCTGCGAAGGCTAGTTGCATCTACAATGTTGATGATAACATCGGGGCTTTCATTTGCAACGAAGTCACGTGTTATGTTCTCTTCTGATGTGAAAGGTGACATTGAATAAGCGCCGGGCAAGTCAACAGCTGTTAAAGCTACTTCACCGCTATATAGGTTCTTTTTAATGTCTCCCTCTTTTTTTGCAACCGTAACACCGGCCCAGTTACCAACGTGCTCAATTTTGCCTGTAATGGCGTTGAACAAAGTTGTTTTGCCGCTGTTCGGGTTGCCCGCAAGTGCAATTTTCATGTAATAATCCTCCAATAATTAAATAGTAAAAATAAATCAAATAAAGTTAGTAAGCAAAAACTAACTTAATCGCGAAAAAAACAGGCAATTAAATTAAAATTGCCTTTGCTAGGTCCTCGTCAATGCTGTATCGTGCATCTTTAACCGTTATAACGTAGTTACCTGAAATAATGCTGAGAACGGTTATATGCTCGCCATCATAGCAGCCAAGCGTAAACAGAAAGTTTTTCATTTCTTCGTCAACATTGTCTATTTTTTTTATCAAGTACTCTTTGTTAAATTTTGCCAAAGTTAAATTCTTTTTGGAATTGCTCAAAAAATAAAGCCCCCTTAAATTATATATAAGTGTGTAATATTTTACACCGCAAAAATGCAACTTCAATTAGTTAACATAAACTAATCGCATAACTATTATATATTTTTTTCTAAAGAAAGTCAATGCTTTTTATTAAACTAAAATATACTTAAAAAAATATTCTTAAAAAGCTTGCTTTTTTGCAAAAAAAGTGTATAATATACAATTATAATGAATAAATATGCAAATAGACGATGAATAAAAATAAGTAAATAGAGTGTGGTGATAATTTGTACAGAGTTTTTATAGACGGAAGCGCCGGAACAACAGGCCTTAGAATTGTAGAACGGCTGACAAAAAGGCGAAATATTGACGTTGTAACGTTAAGTGACAGCGAGCGGAAAGACATTAACGCACGCGTTAATGCGGCAATTAATAGCGACATAAGCATACTATGCTTACCCGATACAGCCGCAAAAGAAATTGTAAGCCTTGTGCCGAAAAGCACAAAAATTTGCGATACAAGCACGGCGCACAGAACGAGTGACGGCTGGGTGTACGGCTTCCCTGAAGTGGGAGGGCGACGAAGTAAAATTGTAAATTCAAACCGCACCGCAATACCCGGTTGCCACGCAAGCGGCTTTGTGGCACTGGCGGCACCTCTTGTTGAAAACGCATTTCTTGAAAAAACATCAAACCTCACAGTTTTTTCATTAACAGGATACACAGGCGGCGGCAAAACAATGATAGCCGACTATGAAAACACGGCACGCCCTGTTTTTTTAAACGCACCGCGAACGTATGGGCTAAACTTGCACCACAAGCACATTCCTGAGATGTGCAGTGTTGCACAGCTAAAAACAGCACCGCTGTTTATGCCCGTTGTGGCAGATTTTGCGCGTGGCATGTCGGTACATCTACCGCTGTTTAAAGCACAGCTTTCGGGAACTAAAAGCGCAAGCGATATTGTTGAAATGTTTGAAAAATATTACAAAGGCGAAAAAGGCATTGCCGTGCACAGCGCAGGCGAAATGCCAAGCGATGGCTTTTTGCCTGCGAATTTGCGTGATGACAGTGACTGTATGGATATATACTGCTATGAGAACGACGAGCAAATTTTGCTTGTTAGTGTTTTCGACAACTTAGGAAAAGGCTCAAGCGGGGCGGCAATGCAATGCATGAATTTAATGCTTGGCTTGCCTGAATTTGAGGGGCTGAATATATAACATATTATATGTAGGGGCTGGGTTGCCCCGCCCGTGGCACCAAAATTTAAATACAAAACGCAAATATGAAGCAAGCTGGGCTCTGCCCTTGCCACCTGTATGGGAATGAAAGCCAAAGAATTGAGGGTTAAAGTGAAGATAATAAGAATAATTTCTGCGGCTTTATTGTTAGTTTGCGTTTTTATTTCGGTAGATCTAGGAATAAATTTTATGGGTGCATTAGTGCCTGAATTGCAGGATGGAATACCGTTCAATAGTGTATTACAACGCACATTCGGGCTTTTAGAAAATTTACTAAAAACAAGGGAAGATTTTTTTAACGCTTTTAAGCTTTCACTTTGGGTTACATTTGCTGTTTTTGCAGAAAATGTGCTTTTATCAATTGTTAGAATTGGCGTTGGAGAAAAGCGCAAAATAAATAAAATTTGAGTTCAAAAAAAGGAGTAACTATAAAATGGAGCAATGTTTGGGCGGCGTTTGTGCCGCTAAAGGTTTTAAGGCAAGCGGTGTGCACTGCGGTGTAAGAAAAAACAAAGATAAACTTGACCTTGCCATTATAAAAAGCGACTGTATGTGCAATGCGGCGGCGGTTTTTACAACTAACAAAGTAAAAGGCGCGCCGCTTTTAGTTACAAAACAGCACCTTGTAAACGGCAAGGCAATGGCTATAATTTGCAACAGCGGCAACGCAAACACCTGCACGCCGGACGGTGAGCAAATTGCAACCGAGATGTGCGAGCTACTTGCTAAAGAAATACAAGCGAGCAAAGACGACATTCTTGTAAATTCCACAGGTGTTATAGGTATGGAACTGCCTATCGAGCCATTTATAAAAGGTATACCGCAGTGTGCTAAAAAGCTTAGCGAAAGCGGAAGCGACAATGCCGCAACTGCTATTATGACGACAGATACATGCAACAAGCAAGTAGCTTTTAAATTTGAAATAGGCGGTAAAACGTGCCATATGGGCGCAATTGGCAAAGGCAGTGGAATGATACACCCAAACATGGCAACAATGCTGATATTTATTACAACTGATGTTGCAATTACATCAGAGCTTTTGCAAAAAGCACTTAGTGAGGACGTAAAAGACACGTTTAACCAAATAAGTGTTGACGGAGATACGTCCACAAACGACACAGTGCTATTACTGGCGAACGGCCTTGCAACTAACGCTGAAATAAAAGGCGAGGGCGCAGAATTTGATGAGTTTAAAGCGGCACTACATGCTGTAACATCGTATATGTCAAGAACTATCGCAAAAGACGGTGAGGGCGCGGGCAAGCTGCTTGAGTGCACCGTTTTTGGCGCAAACACAGTGGAAAATGCACGTGCCATAAGCAAAAGTATAGTGTGCTCAAGCCTATTTAAAGCGGCTATGTTTGGCGAGGACGCTAACTGGGGTAGGGCACTTTGTGCAATAGGCTATACCGAGGGAGATTTTTCAGTCGACGGCGTTAGCATTGAATTGAAAAGCAAAAACGGCAGTGTAAAAGTGTGCGAAAACGCAATGCATGTGCCGTACAGTGAAGATGAGGCTAGCGAAGTTTTAAAAGCTAGCGAAATTGAAATTAACGTAAACATGAACGATGGAAAAGAGAGCGCTAAAGCGTACGGCTGTGACCTTACATACGATTACGTTAAAATAAATGGCGATTACAGGACATAAAATAGAAGCGGCCAAAATAATTGTGTGGTTAGCCTAAAAACTAACAGCCATTTGCAATGATATTGCAAACCTTAAATCATCTTGGCTATAATGGATGAGAATGAACCCAAAAAATTGTTACAAAATAATAAGAAGCGAGGCAAAAAATGAGCGAGAGCGAAAGACTTAAAACAGAGCAAATGGTGCGTATTTTGAACGAAGCACAGCCGTATATTTGTAAATATCAGGGCAAGACAATTGTTGTGAAATATGGCGGAAGCGCGATGACAGACAAAGCGCTTAAAGCGGCGGTGATGAATGACCTTGTTACGCTAGCGCTTTTGGGTGTGCGTGTTACGCTTGTGCATGGCGGCGGCCCCGAAATAAACAGCCAGCTTGACCTTATTGGCAAAAAGCCGGAGTTTATAGACGGCCTGCGTGTTACAGACGCACAGACAATGGACGTTGTGCAACAAGTGCTTGCCGGCAAAGTGAATAAAGACCTTGTTGGCCTGCTTCGCGGCTATGGCGTTGGGCTTTGCGGCATGGACGGCAACATTTTACAGTGCGAAAAGCGCACCACAGCGCCCGACCTTGGTTTTGTAGGCGATGTTGTTGATGTAAACGTGACACTTATTAACTATTTAATGGACAGCGGCTTTATACCCGTTATTGCCACGGTTGGAATAGATAATAACGGCACAGCGTACAATATTAACGCAGACACAGCAGCCTGCAAGCTGGCAACCGCCCTAAAGGCGGCAAAGCTTATAAGCATGACAGACGTTGCAGGGCTGCTTCTTGACAAAGACGACGAGACAACGCTTATTGAAAATGTTGAAGTAAGTGAAGTGCAAGAGCTTATTGACAGCGGCGTTATAGCCGGCGGCATGATACCCAAAATACAGGGCTGTGTTGAGTGCATTGAAGACGGCGTAACACAGGCGGCCGTTATTGACGGGCGTATGCAACACTCGGTTTTAATGGAGATTTTTTCAGACAAGGGAAGCGGAACATTGCTTTATAAGCACGGAAAGGATTTATAAATGGTTGATAACGTGGAGAATATAAAAAACGACGATAATAAATATATTTCCGGCACATATGCGCGCAATGATTTGTTGCTTTTAAACGGAATTGGGCTAGCTGCTTTTGACGAAAACGGAAAAGAATATCTTGATTTTACAAGTGGAATAGGAGTTAACAGCCTTGGCTTTTGCGATGCAAAATGGGTTAGCGCAGTTACAAAGCAAGCTGCTAAATTGCAACATATCAGCAACTTATATTACACAGAGCCTTGCGTTACCCTTGCGAAAAAATTGTGTGAAAAGGCACAAATAGGCGCGAAGTGCGTGTTTTTTTCAAACAGCGGCGCAGAGGCTAACGAGGGTGCAATAAAGCTTGCGCGCAAGTATTCTTTCGATAAATACGGGCAGGGGCGCCACAAAATACTTAGCCTTAAGAACAGCTTTCACGGCAGGACACTTGCAACGCTTAAAGCCACAGGGCAAGAAAGCTTTCATAATAGCTTTATGCCATTTCCCGAAGGCTTTGAGTACACCGATGCAAACGACATAGCGGCCTTTGATAAAATTGTTTGTGAACAAAAGGGCTTTTGTGCTATAATGATAGAAATGGTGCAAGGTGAAGGCGGCGTTATTGCGCTTGATAAACATTTTGCCGAGCATATTTCAACATGGTGCGAGCAAAACGATGTGCTTTTGATTGTAGATGAGGTGCAAACAGGTGTA
>CAYJHA010000006.1:9811-21424 GCA_964369785.1 uncultured Bacteroides sp. | reverse complement strand
ATGGTGCGAGCAAAACGATGTGCTTTTGATTGTAGATGAGGTGCAAACAGGTGTAGGCCGCACCGGCACTTTTTTTGCGCTGGAGCAGTTTTGCGTTAAGCCGGACATAGTAACACTGGCAAAAGGGCTTGGGGGCGGCTTGCCAATTGGTGCAATTTTAATGTGTGAGAAAGTGCAAAACACGTTCAAAGCAGGAGACCACGGAAGCACTTACGGCGCAAACCCAATTGTGTGTGCAGGCGCAAATGTTGTTGTGGACACACTGGACGATAATTTCTTGAAGGCTGTTAAGCATAAAGGTGAACTGCTTAAAGAAAAGTTGCAAAAACTGCCGCATGTAAAAAGTGTAGACGGGTTAGGCTTAATGATTGGTATTGCTTTTAATGAAGAAGTTGACAGCAAAAAAGTTATGAATATGTGCATGGCCGATGGGCTTTTGTGCCTGACAGCGAAAGAAAAATTGCGCCTTTTACCGCCGCTTACAGTAAGCGAAAAAGAAATTGACAAAGCGGTAAAGATTATTGAGAGTGCATTAATGAAAAAATAAAGGAGGAAAAAATGAAACACTTATTAAAATTATCAGACCTGACAAAACAGGAAATTATACAAATTTTAGATTTGGCAGACGAGTTAAAATTTGACACGCGTTGCGGCAATAAACAAACGCATTTGGAGGGTAAAAGCATTGCGCTAATTTTTGCAAAGGCTTCTACACGCACACGTGCAAGTTTTGAGGTGGGCGTTTACCAAATGGGCGGCAACGCAATTTACTTAAACGCAAACGACCTGCAAATAGGCAGAGGTGAACCGGTAGAAGATACAGCGCGCGTTATGGGCAGGTATTTTGATGGCATTATGATACGTACTTTTGAGCAAAAAGAAGTTGAAATGCTTGCTGAATTTTCGGGCATACCTGTTATTAACGGGCTAACTGACTATGCACACCCGTGCCAAGTGTTGGCAGATTTGCAAACTATTAGAGAGTATAAAGGCAAGTTGGACGGCCTGAAAATGTGCTATATTGGTGATGGCAACAACATGGCGAACAGCCTTATAGTTGGCGCACTTAAAACCGGTATGCACATGACTGCTGTGTGCCCAAATGATTATTTACCCCACAAAGACGTACTTGATTTTGCCAAAGAGTACAATAATTTTACACTGTGCGATGACCCTAAAAAAGGCGCAATTGACGCTGATGTGCTTGTAACCGATGTGTGGACAAGTATGGGGCAAGAAGAAGAGGCGAAAAAGCGCAAAATTGCGTTCGACGGCTACCAAATTAACGACGAAATATTGTCGCTTGCAAAAAGTGACGCTATGGTGCAACACTGCTTGCCGGCCCACAGGGGTGAGGAGATTACGGCCGAAGTTTTTGAGGCGCACGCGAATGAAATTTTCGACGAGGCAGAAAACAGGCTACACGCACAAAAAGCAGTTATGGCTATTTTAATGGGCGAAAAATAGTAAGCAAAGTTAAAAGTGGCTGTGAATAAATAAGTGGCTGTGGCAAAACGAAATAAGTTCAAACAATAAAGTTAACAAAAATGTAGGGGCAAACACATGTTTGCCCCTACAACTATTTGCATATTTAAAGTTTATATCACAGCAACTTAAATAATGCATATTTGAATTTACAAGTTCATAATTTTTTTGCGCCAAAAAAACATGTATAAATATACAATTCTCTCCAGTGCCCTGTCATAAATAATAAAAGTTATGTTTGCCATTACTAGCAGTATGCCTATAAAAACATAGCTCATTGCCTCAAATTCGCTAACAACAGCGCCTATTGGAAATATTAATATTATAAACGCATACGCAAGTAGCACACATGCGTTAAAAATTAAAATTTTAAGTGCCCAAAGTGCAATTTTGTGCCTTATTCTGTCAAGCTTCAACTTTGCAAAAGGGTACCAGCCCAAAATTGCAATAAACAAAGCAACAGATTCTTTATTCGGTGCAATAAAGAGGCTTAAAAGTGCAATTGCGGCAAACATAAGCCCACCTGTGTGCAATTTAAATTCTAGCACAACCGGCAAAATAAGTATGCCGCTTATTGCAGGCGCAACGTACGATGAAAACGGAAAAATGCTGCCCATAAGCATACAAGCAAGGCTTAATGCGCTAAAAATTCCACACACCGCAATGCGCTTTGTTTTAAAATTGCGGTTGTTCATAGCTTAACACCCGCCACAACTGCAACACATGTCCATGCACATAAATGCGGCGCACATGTCGCAACAAGAGCATGCAACGGGCGAGCCGTATGAGCCGTTTCTGTTGCCATAGGGGCTTCCGTACATGTTGCCGTTTTGGTTGTTTTTTAAGTTGTTAAGTGCGTTAGAATATTCTCTGTTGCTAGGGTCAAGCCGTGACGCTGTTTGGAAATATTTTATTGCGTCATTAACCCAGCCTTTATAATAGTACGCACTACCAACAAGAAAGTTCCATTCAGCATTTTGGCTGCCGTCGGGAATTGAATTAAGCTCGTTTAAAGCCTCGTCTGTGCTGCCGTGGTTTATTTTTTGGCGTATTGCGCTGTAACGCTCAGAAGTTGAGCCGGCGCCGCTTGTGCTAGACTTTTTGCTTGCAGAAGAGCTACCGCCGTAGCCGCCTTGCCCACCGCCCATTCGCAAGTTAGACATAACAACGTCAAAAGCTTCTGTAATTTCGTCTAGCCTTCGCTGTGCGTCTTCTTTTAGTGGGCTACTGTCGTAGGCATCAACGCTGTATTTTTGCGCAAGTTTTTTATATGCCGCTTTTACTTCGTCTGCGCCTTCATTGCCATTTAGGCCTAAAATTTTATAAGCTTGTGTTAAATCCATAAACGTCCCTCTTATTAATTATCATTTAAAAATATTTTTACTATATTTCGTTATATCGCCTGTTTTTTGCATTTGTGTTTGGTTTGCCTGCGTTTTCAATACAATATGGTATGCCAAGGTAAATAATATTGTCCAGTATCGGTTTATAAGTGCTTGCTTTTATTAGGTTATAACAAAGGCTCATTTCGCCCGCGCACATGTTGCATAAGCGTTTTACTTCAAGCACTGCCTCTTCTTTTGTTTTACCGCTCAACACAAAAATGTTGTAAGCGCCGGATTTTTTATCAGCGTCATAATCCTCGGCACAGTCAAGATAATATATTATTTTGCCCAAAAAGTACCCAAATCTGTACAACGTTTTTTTGTTTTCATCATCACTAATTTGCTCAAAAAGCGTTGCAGTCATAATTGCCGAAGCGTCTGCCGCCATGTCCGGGCTTGTTGTTTTGCTGTGCTCTACCAGTTGCTGTGCTTTTGTCTGCTCGCTCAAAACTTTATCTAAGTGAGGTAAGTTTTTTGCCGCCTTGTTTCGTAGTTTTTTGCAAACAGGGTAAAGCAAAAGCGAAGGAACTTTCTTAATAAATTTGTCATCGTGCAAATTGTCGACAATTTTATAAAATGCCGTTAAAATTAGTGCGTCTGCCGAAATGGAAAGCCCTTTTGTGCTTTGGCAAACAGCGCGTTTTTTTGTAGGGTTCGCAATGCAAGCTTCACGTGTGAATGAAATGTCGCTGTCATTTATAGCGTCTGCCATAAGTGCTAATAAAACAAAATCATAGTTCAAAAAAAACCGCGCTAAAAAGCCGTATTTTCGCTTAAGCTCCTTACACAGCCCACAGTAAACCGCGCGGTATGTGTACCATTCGCTAACTTTTAGCTCGGGCTTGTGTGGCAGAACAAAACCAAACATTGCTCAAACTCCATTCCGCTGCCGAATGTACATACACATATAATATGTGTGTGCATAAAAATTAAAACGTTTTATCAGCAACATAATTAGTTATTATACTATATATTTTGTGCTTTTTCAATTCAAAATTCATAAATTAACGTTTAGTACATATTTTCTACATAAAAAGCTTAAAATCATCTTTAAGTTTTGTTGTCAAGTGTGTCAAAACGGTAGCCTGCACTTATAAACCAATCAATAATATCACCCAGGGCATTTACACTGTTTTCTGTCTCAATAGTGTCGTGCATAAGAATTACGCACGTGTTTTTGTCGGTGGCTTGCTTCACAACACGCTCATAAATTGCAGACGAGCTATGATTGCTGCCAATGGCGTCTTCGGCATCAACATTCCAATCAAAATAAATGTAGCCTTTTTCCTCGGCCTCTTGCTTTAACGTTTCCATAATTTCGCTACCGCCATATTGCCTGCTAACAGTGTTGCTGCTACCACCGGGAAAGCGCAAAATGCTTGTGCCGCTAATACCATAGGCTAGCAAATCAGCTTCAAGCGCCGCAATATCTGCCCAAAATGCTTCACTGCTTGAATAAATGTCTTTGTAACTGTGAGTTTTGCTGTGCAAACCTATTATGTGCCCCTCATCTTTTATATTCGAAATAAGAGGGAAATAATTTTCATTATTGCTTGCAGAAATAACAAAAAAAGTAGCTTTTACGTTCTTTTCTTTCAAAATTTCAAGCACTAACTCTGTGTATTTCGACGGCCCGTCATCAAAAGTTAAGTAAACAACTTTGTCGTCTTCGTTTACGGTGCTGTGCTGAACATTAGCGGCAGGCAGTGCGTATTGCCACGCCAAATCTTCAATAGTGCACCCAACAGGCTCTTCGGGTGTGCTGAGAAATAATGCAACACAAAAAATTAGTGCCATACAAAAACATGCAGCTAAGCTGCGCTTTAAAATGCCTTTCCATCTACCGTGTATCATAAATTTTCTCCAATCAGCCACATTTTTACATAAAAATTTAAAGATGTGACATTGTAATTTGCAAGAGCTCAATATTTTACTTGCAAGCGCAATAATAATATCATATACTATTATTATTGCTGATTGTTGAAAATTATTACAAGGCAGCTATATGTTTTGTGCTATTTTTTGCAGTATTAGCCATGTGAATTTAACCCGAACACGGTTTGTTTAGGGGCAGCTAATATAAAAAACGGCGAATTATATAAAAGACAGGTGGGATTTTGGTGATAATTGATATTGTTGTACTGAGCCTTGCGGCCTTGGCGGCATTGTTTTCACTTATAAACATGTTGCGTGGCACTAAAAGCACTGGAAATGTGGCCGATTTTGAAAAATATTTACAAGAAAATAGCAGGAATTTTGATGATATTAAGCAAACTTTGCAAAAAGCAATGAGCGAGTTGCGCTCAGAAATTACAGTGTCGATAAACCAGGGAATGCAGACAACCACAAGAATGCAAGCAGAAACGCAAAAGCAGCTTTCAGAAGCGCAAATTGCGGCTGTGCGCGCGCTACAAACAACTGTGGCAGACCAGCTAACACTAATAGAGCGAAGAATGAAAAACAGCAACGATGCAATTGAAACACGCCTTGAGAATATACGCAATACAATGGAGGCACGAATTGCTTCCATGCAGGCAGACAACGGCAAAAAGCTCGATGAAATGCGAAAAACCGTAGATGAGCAGTTGCAGAAAACACTTGAAACGCGTTTGCAAAAGTCGTTCGAGAACGTGAGCAAACAGCTTGAGAGCGTTTATAAAGGCCTTGGCGAAATGCAAAGCCTCGCTACCGGCGTTGGAGACTTGAAAAAGGTGTTAAGTAATGTTAAAACAAGGGGAATACTGGGAGAAATTCAACTTGGAGCAATACTTGAGCAAATTTTGACAACAGAGCAGTATGAAACAAACATAGCAACTGTGCCTGGAAGTAACGACAGGGTTGAGTTTGCTGTGCGCCTACCGGGCGATGGGCAAACGCCTGTTTACTTGCCTATCGACGCTAAATTCCCAATGGACGCTTATAATGCGCTTATGGATGCACAGCAAACCCAAGATAAAGCACAAGTTGATGCAGCTATTAAAATATTACAGCAACGCGTTAAAAACTTTGCCAAAGACATACAAAACAAGTATGTGCACGTGCCAAGCACAACAGAATTTGCCATTATGTTTTTGCCAACTGAGGGGCTTTATGCTGAAGTTGTTCAGCACGGCATGATAGAAAAATTGCAGGCCGACTATAAAGTAATAGTAGCGGGGCCAACCACAATGGCGGCTTTGTTGAATAGTTTGCAAATGGGCTTCAAAACGCTTGCTATTCAAAAAAGTTCAAGCGAGGTTTGGAAAGTGCTTGGTAACGTGAAATCAGAATTCGACACGTTTGGAAAAGTGCTGGAGCAAACACAGAACCGAATTAACCAAGCAAATGATGAACTTGAAAAGCTTGTAGGCGTGAGAACAAGGCAAATTCAACGAAAACTCAGCGGTGTCGAGAATCATTCTTTGATGGAAAGTATTAGCGAGGATGAAATATTAAACATAAATAATTAAGATTTTTACTAGGGTTTATTTAATTATACCGCAATTAGTTTTGCGGTATATACTGTTAAATTTAACTTGTAAACTTGTGAAAAATTTTAAATTGTGATAAAATAAATATTTAGAAAATAGAGGATGGAGCGAGAGAATGACATCAAAGCCTGAAAATTTTATAACACAAATAATTGATGAGGACTTGGAAGCGAAAAAAGTAACCGAAATACACACGCGCTTTCCACCCGAGCCTAATGGCTATTTGCACATAGGCAGTGTGAAGGCAATTTGGATAAATTGGAGCATTGCTAATGCGTATGGTGGCAAATTTAACTTAAGATATGATGACACAAACCCGGAGCGAGAGGACGAAGAGTATGTTAACAGCATATTTGAAGATTTGCAGTGGCTGGGAACGAACCCAAATGGGGGTGTGTTTTATGGCAGTGATTATTTTGAAGATTGCTATAATTTTGCTGAAAAGCTAATAAATGACGGTAAAGCGTATGTTTGTGATTTAACACGTGAGGAAATGCAAGAGTATAGGGGCAGTGATGCAGGTAAACCCGGCAAAGATAGCCCTTGGAGAAATAGAACGCCGTCGGAAAACTTAGAACTGTTTCGCAAGATGAAAAACGGTGAATTTGCCGAGGGAGAAAAAACTTTAAGGGCAAAAATTAACATGGCAAGCCCAAACATGAATATGAGAGACCCGGCGATTTACCGTATAAAACACGTGCCACACCATAGGCAAGGCGACAAATGGTGCATTTACCCTATGTACGATTATGCCCACCCAATTCAAGACATGCTTGAGGGCATAACACACTCACTTTGCAGCCTTGAGTTTGAAAACCACAGGCCGCTTTATGATTGGGTGGTGCAAAACCTTGAAAACGGCGAATTTCCAAAGCAACGTGAATTTGCGCGCCTTAACATAACAAATACAGTTATGAGTAAGAGATATTTGCGCGAACTTGTTGAGACGGGCAAAGTTGATGGCTGGGATGACCCGCGCATGCCCACACTAAAAGGCTTGCGCCGCAGGGGCTATACACCTAAAAGTTTGTTGAAATTTGTGGAACTTGCAGGCGTTGCAAAGTCTAACAGTTTGCTTGATGCGAGAATGCTTGATTATTGCATACGCACAGAGCTTGACGAAAGTGCGCAGAGGCGTGTTGCCGTTTTAGAGCCAATAAAACTTATTATCGACAATTACCCCGATGGAAAAACAGAAACTTTCTCTCTACCTAATAACCCAAAAGATGAAAATGCAGGAACACGAGAAGTTTCTTTCGGCAAAGAATGTTGGATAGAGCAGACGGACTTTGCAATTGTACCACCGCCTAAGTTTAAACGTTTGACACCAGGTAAAGAAGTGAGGCTGATGGGTGCTTACATTGTGAAATGCACCGACGTTGAACAAGACGAAGACGGAAATATTATTGCAGTGCACTGCACAGCAGACTTAGAAACAAGAAACGGTATGCCGGAAGATGGGCGTAAAGTTAAAGGTACAATACACTGGGTGAACTGTGCAGAGTGCATAGAACGCGATATAAATTTATATGAGAACCTTTTTGTGCAAGAAGATATGAACGACATTCCTGACGGAGCTGATTACAAAGACTTACTCAACCCTGAAAGTATAGTGACATTGAACAACTGCAAACTGGAAACTGCACTGAAGAATGCAAAACCCGGTGAGACGTTCCAATTTGTTCGAATGGGTTATTTTACTGTTGACTTAAAAAATGAAACTGTTTTTAATAGGGTTGTAACTTTAAAAGACAGCTTTAAATTTAACTAATTTGCGCAGCTTATAAAAATTATTTGAATTAAATGAAGAACGTTACAAAATAAGTGATATATAAAAACGCACCTAAAATTTCTGCTTGAATAGCTAATACTTTTCGCTAAAGCATGAAATTTAAGGTGCGTTTATTATTGCTTTATTATTTAAGAATTCCCAACCATTGCAGTGTTTGTGTCGCCTGCTTTGGCTTTTTCTTCTATTGCCATCATCATAGCTTTTGCATTGTTACTGCTTATGGTAACACCTGCAATCATTTCTATATCGTCAGCATTATCGGCATTTTTTACATTTTCGCTTAACTGTGGTATCCACTCTGACGGGTGAGGCGTCATTGGGTAAGTTTCAAATGTAGTTTCGCTTTTTAGTGCCCCATCTTCGTGTATCGACTCAAAGACAGCGTCGGAGACAGAACCGCCGGAGTATGTTATAGACAGCATATCAGTATAGCCTTCGCTCGGCTCAGACATTTGTGCAGAATATGTGCCGTCATTGATGCCACTACCACATGACGCTAGCATGGCGACAGCGAAAATAATACAAATTAAGCATATAGTTTTTTTCATAATTTAACCTCACAATTATTGTAATAAACAGCGGTTGTAAACACAAAAACCAACATAAAATCAACAGGTTTTTATAGCCTTAGTATAGCAATATTTTGGAAAGGTGTCAACATGTTTATATTAATACAAGTGTGTGTAATATAAATTAAATTATACATAAGTTTAATCGAATAAATGCAATTCGATTATTGCTTTAATATATAAATGCCTGTACCGTTATTGGTGTTTTTAAGCACTGCGCAAAGGAGTGCTGTTTTTTGAAGCTGATAATTTATGCACAGCTTTCAAGCGAGTGTGAGGTACGTGTGCACGAACATGTACTTTGTTTTGCGTTATATAAGTGTCGAGTTTATTCAAAAAACGCAAGAGCGTAATATTAAGTAATAATATTATTGCGCAAAAAATGAACGTAATATCACCGTTTAGTAAGCCAACTAACTGATAGAAACTTAAAACAAATAATGCTACCATTACCATTTTTACAAGAAAACTTAATATATTCTTTGTCATTTTCAACACTCCGTTTTTGTAGTATTTTTTAGTGTGATTTTATATTACTACAACTTTTTGTTGTTGTCAATAGGTTTTTACAACTTTTTTTATAAAAAGTATTTACAAACACAACAATTTGTAGTAGAATGTAGTTGTAGCAACAGAGAGTGTTTAAAAAAATATCGATTTAATGCGATATGTGAGGTGTTTTATATGTTTGCACAGCGGTTGAAAGAGTTAAGAAAAGAAAAAGGTGTGTCACAGGCTGCACTTTCCGGGGCGCTGGGGCTTAGCCAGCAAGCGGTTGGAAAGTGGGAGACAGGGCGCTGCACACCTGACCCACAGACGCTTGCTGAACTATCCGTGTATTTTAATGTTAGCACTGACTTTCTTCTTGGTGTTGATAGTAAGCAAAAAAGCGAAAGCGATTCTTATACGTATCATGGGCGGCAGGAATATCCTATACAAGTTGTGGGAACTGTTCGTGCCGGGTATAATGCTGTTGCGTTTGAAGAGGATTATGGCGTAGAGTACGCAAGCGTAAAAGACCCGGACAATTATTTTTATTTAATTGTAAAGGGCGACAGTATGGAGCCAAAAATCAGCGACGGTGATTTGGCTCTTGTCAGGCGTCAACAAACGCTGGAAAATGGCGACTTAGGTGTTGTTATTTACGGGGATGAAAGCGGCACATTGAAAAAGTATATTAAAAGAGGCAATGCAATCATATTGCAGCCTTTTAACTCTTCGTATCAGGCGGAAATTATTATGGGTGAAGATTTACAGCATGTGCATGTTGTCGGAAAAGTAGTAGAAACTAAAACAAAGTGGTAAATTAAATTACCTTTTTAAAGTTAATATTAATTTAGCTACATGCTTATATTTAAGTGTGTTTATTTGCTATACTTAAATTTAGGGGGGAATTGCGTTGGATTTGCTTGAAAAGTTAACTATATTAGCAGACAGCGCAAAGTATGACGTTGCATGTACAGCAGGTGCAACATCAAATAATTTAAGTAGAAATGGCGTGCCGGGAGGCTGTATTTGTCATTCATACTCAGCTGACGGACGTTGTATTAGCCTTTTAAAAGTGCTATACACAAATAGTTGTGTGTATGATTGCAAATATTGCATTAACAGGCGAAGTAACGATGTGAAACGTGCGACATTTTTGCCTCAAGAAATTGCCGATTTGACAATGAGTTTTTATAAAAGAAACTATATTGACGGCCTTTTTCTTTCCAGCGGTGTAATAAAAAATGCAGATTACACTATGGAACAAATTATCAAATCACTTGAAATTTTGAGAAATAACCATAATTTTCGCGGTTATATCCATGCGAAAACTATACCGGGGGCAAGCAGTGAGCTTGTTATGAAACTGGGCTTTCTTGTTGATAGGTTAAGCGTAAACATTGAATTCCCCAGCGAAAAAAGCCTTGAGACTTTGGCTCCGGACAAGAAAAAAAGTGCCATTATCAAGCCGATGAAGCTGATAAAGCACTCCGTAATTCAAAGTAAACATGAAATTGTTAAGTATAAAAACAGTGCGCCGAAATTTGTTCCGGCAGGGCAAAGCACACAAATGATTATTGGAGCTTCGCCTGAAACCGACTTTCAAATTCTTAAGTTGACACAGGCCTTATATAAAAAATTCGAGTTAAAACGTGTCTTTTTTTCTGCGTACATACCGGTTGTTGAAAACGCTCTATTACCGGCACAAAGTACTAAACCGCCACTTTTGCGCGAGCACAGGCTTTACCAGGCAGATTGGCTTTTGAGGTTTTATAATTTTACGGCGGAAGAAATTTTGAGCGAGCAGGACCAAAATTTTAACCCTTACCTTGACCCGAAATGCAATTGGGCGATTAATAATATGCACATTTTTCCTGTTGATATAAATAATTGCAGTTATGAAATGTTGCTTCGAGTTCCCGGAATTGGCAAAATAAGTGCAGGCAAAATTTGGAAATCGCGCAAATATACAAAACTAAGGTTAGAAGATTTAAAGCGAATTGGCGTTGTGTTAAAGCGGGCTCAATATTTTATAGTATGCAGTGGGTACAATTGCCCCTTACACGGCAAGCGCGAGCAAACTGTTCGCGCCCTTGTTGACCCGAATGCGGTTTCTATGGGTGTAGAACAAATTTCTATGTTTAATATGCCAAAGTTTGATTATGCTCAATCTCTTAGTTATGGTGCTAACAATAATACTGATTTAGTGGTGCAGGAGGTGGCAAGGTGCATTACAGCGAAAATGTAATTTACATATATGACGGCACGTTTGATGCGATGATGTGCTGTGTTTTTGAAAGCTTTTCAAGGCGTGAGACGCCTTATGATATTGTGTGCGAAGATGACTTTTCACAAAGCTTATTTCCTGTGTGCAAAATTAATGCAGACAAGCAAAAGGCGAGCAGAGTATACAATTCTATATCGAA
>CAYJHA010000006.1:4517-9711 GCA_964369785.1 uncultured Bacteroides sp. | reverse complement strand
ACACCTAAAAATTTTGTGTTGCCGTTTTTGCGGCCATATTTTTGTGCCAGATACAGGGATGATAATTTTTTGATATTTGACAAAACACATAAAATGGCGCTTGTGTATGAAAAAGGTGAAGTAAATATTATTTCACTTGAAAGTATTAACACGCCTAAAATTAGCGAAGACGAGTTGAAATACCAAGAATTATGGGTGCGATATTACAACACAATTGCTATTGCAGCACGTGAAAACCCGAAATGTAGAATGTCACTTATGCCAAAGCGTTACTGGAATGATATGGTTGAAATGCAAGGGCTTTTAAACAAAGAACTAAACCCTTGCACTTCAACAAACCAAGAACAGCTTGCAGCTGCGTTTTGAAAAATTTTCAGGAAGTTTAAAAATAATTTTTTGGTTTAAACTACGAAAAAACAATGATTTTTACAAAAGCTGGAGCAAAATTTTTGCCATATATTAATATGAAACAAAAAACCGAGCAATGCGCTGTATATTAATATATGTTGCGTGAAAGATTGTGGGAAATTTGCCATTGCTTTTTGTGAAGGCAATTTGGGTGCAGCTCCGGCTTGCTGTGTCATTTTTAAATATTGCCGGTATAATAAGTAAGAGTTAATCAGTAGGCATTGTGGCTTCATCGTAATAGGGCGTAACGGGTGCAATTGCTTCTTGCCCTTGCTCGGCTGTTATTTGCGCTTCATCTAAGTTTGCAACTTCTGAAGCAGCCGGGGTTTGTGTTGTAACTTCTTGTGCGCTTTGCTCAGTTAATTCTTGCGTTGTACCGTCGTTTACAACAATTACTTCGGCGTCTTCACCAAAACTGTCTGCTTCGGATATTTCATCTTGTGTAAGCGGAAGTGCTGTTTGTGCCGCGTGGCTTAGGGCTAAAACTTCACCTGAGGGTTTTTCAAGCAAGTATGCAGCTACCGCTTGGCTTTCTTGTACAAGCACAATAGCGTACATTTTGCTGTCTTCCGTGCTCTGAGACGGAATAAGAAGTGACCATTTTTCTACTTGTTTGCCCTTGCTTTTTTCAAGCGTTAAATTACTCTCTTTAATAACTTCGTTAAAAGCTACAAAGCTATCGTCCCACTTTTTAGGTACTGTAACAGTGCTTACAGTTGCGGTTGCAACGTCTGCCTCAACACCGTATCCATGCAAAAATGTCACAAGGTCATCGGCGCTACTCATTTCTAAGTTTACCATAGCTACCGCTTCTAAGCTGTTGCTATCGTTGGAAGAGCCTGCCAGAATACTGTTGACACCTATTGCGGCAGCCAAAACAATTGCACCGCAAGCGCAAGCAATACCTACTTTTTTTATCTTGCCTTTTCTTAAAGTCATAACAAACATAAATTCATCTCCTTATTTTTTATGCAAATTTAGTGTAGTTGATTAAGTTTAAAAGTAATTATTTGATTTTTATAACTTAACCAAACATATAAAACCGCAAACATAAGCTAAATGCGTTGGGCTTTGCGGCAACATGCTTGCACTGCCAAAAGGTAGACAGCCTAGCCATGCTTTATAAAAATGTATGTGAGAGTGTGCGTTTTTAATACATATTTTAAAAAAATTATCATTTTAGGGTGCTTTAATTGAAAATGAGGTTGACACAGACCCACTGTTGGGTGTATAATTTATGTTAGCCGAAAAAAACGGCTCCTAACCTCGATGTTAAGGGAGGGACAAAAGATGTCAGAAATCAGAGTAAAAGATAATGAATCACTTGACAGTGCACTTCGCCGTTTTAAACGTTCGTGCGCTCGTTCAGGTGTGCTTGCTGAAGTGCGCAAACGCGAGGCATATGAAAAGCCGTCAGTGCGCCGCAAGAAAAAATCTGAAGCTGCACGCAAACGCAAATTTAAATAATTGCGCTTTGCTGTATGTACAAAAAGTAGCGGGTCTGTTTGCAGGCTCGCTTTTTTGTCAAAATAACTAAGTTTAAAGGAGCAAAAAATGCCCTTATTTTTTCCAAGCCAACTTTTTAAGCGAGCATTTTACATTACACCCGAGCAACTAGTAAAAAACAACATAAAAGCGTTGCTTCTTGATGTTGACAACACACTAACAGGGCATGGTAGCCAAGAACTTCCCGATGAAATTGACAAATGGCTTTGCTCAATGCATGATGCAGGTATAAAAATGGCTGTTGTTTCAAACAACATGGACAAGCGAGTGAAGCCGTTTGCGAATAAAATAGGTTTGCCTTACAAGGCGTTTTGCTGTAAGCCGTCGCCGCTTGGGCTTATGAAAGCACGTGGGATTTTAGGTGTTGAAAAAAGTGAAATAGCGCTTGTTGGAGACCAAATTTTTACAGATGTTTTGGCCGCAAATTTTTACGGCATAAAGTCGTTTCTTGTTTTACCAATGTATAGCGACTACAAATGGACTATACGCTTGAAAAGGTATTTTGAAAGCCACATATTAAATTTATACATTAAACGTGGTGGGAAAATAGTAGAAAAAAGCGAATAATACAAATTATTTTAATATATTGTAAGTTACCTTAAAATGTCGCTTACATAGAATTTGAAAGGTAAGTATAATTTATGAAAAACAGGACAACGGTATTCACAGAAAAAATGCCGCCTAATTTTGAAGTGGCAATAATTAAACAGCCCTCTAATATTTTTTACTTTACGGGGCTTGATACACATGACGCTGGCACGTTACTTATATTTAAAAGCGAGACGTATTTTATTATTGACTCTCGTTACATAGAAATTGCGCAAAACAGCATAAAGCACATGAACGTAATTTTAGAAAAAAATGTGTTCGAACAAATTGCGCAATTATTGGACAAGCATAAAATATCGCGCGTTAACTTGGAAAGCAGTGCAACTTATGCGTATGGCAGTAAAATACGTGCCGTTTTACCCGGCAACATTGAGATTGACACGAGTGATGAGTTAAATTCGAAAATTCTGGAAATGCGTGTAGTAAAAAGTGAAAGTGAACTTGCGAGCATAAAAAAAGCGCAAGTTATTACCGACGCCTGCTTTTCTCACATTCAAAGTTACATAAAACCGGGAGTGAGAGAGATTGATATTGCGCTTGAAATGGAGACGTTTATGCGCAAGGGCGGCTCTAAGGGGCTTGCTTTCCCAACAATTCTTGTTGCAGGTTTAAAAACAAGCTTGCCACACGGTGAACCGGGCGAGAATGTTATTAAAGAGGGTGATTTCGTAACACTGGATTTTGGGGCAAAAGTTGACGGCTATTGCACCGACATGACAAGGACTGTTGCTGTTGCATTTGTAAGTGATGAACAAAAATTGGTGTATGAAACTGTGCTAAAGGCACAATTATGCGCCTGTGAAAATGCAAAAGCTGGAATGCGCGGCTGTGATGTTGATAAAATTTCAAGAGACATTATTAATAAAGCAGGTTTTGGAGATTATTTCGGGCACGGCCTTGGGCATTCGCTTGGAATAGAGGTGCACGAGAACCCACGATATAGCCCTGCTTGCAAAGATGTTGTGCCTGCCGGCGCACTTATGACGATTGAGCCGGGTATATATTTGCCCGGTAAATTCGGAGTTAGAATAGAAGACACTGTTCTGGTGAAAGAGGACAACGTGCAAATTCTTGGCACAAGTGATAAAAATTTAATTATACTTTAATTATTTTTTGGCGATATATCGTGCATGAAAAATAATTATAAAATATACTTTTAAAACTATTGTAAAATTGCCAATAAAAACTTGCAAAAACGCCGAAGTTACTGTAAAATAAAAATAGGGCAATTTAGCTTAAAACACAATTGGAGGATTACAAATTATGATTTCAGCCGGTGAATTCAGAAACGGTGTTACATTTGAAGAGGACGGAAACGTAATGCAAATTGTCGAGTTCCAACACGTTAAGCCGGGTAAAGGCTCTGCCTTTGTTCGCACAAAAGTTCGCAACGTAATTACGGGCTCGGTAGTTGAAAAAACATATAACCCAACATCAAAATTTCCAAGTGCGTATGTTGAACGCCGTGAGATGACGTATTCTTACGAGGATGGCGGTTTATACTATTTTATGGATAACGAAACGTATGAGCAAGTTCCTTTGAATGAGAGTGAACTTGATGACAGTTTTAAATTTGTAAAAGAGAATGAAATTTGCAAAATTTTGTCGTATAAAGGTAAAGTATTCGGTGTTGAGATACCGAATTTCGTTACACTTAAAATTACGAGCACAGAGCCCGGAATGAAAGGCAACACGGCAACAAACACGCTTAAGCCGGCAACGCTTGAGACAGGCGCTGAAGTTCGCGTGCCGCTTTTTATTAACGAGGGTGAAGTTATTCGCATAGACACACGCACAGGCGAATATATGGACAGAGCATAATAATTTTAAATAGCAAAAGCATAAGGCGAAAACTGAAAGGAATAAAACGATGGACGACATGACACTGACAGAGAGAGCCGCATATATTAAAGGGCTTTTGAAAGGCATGAATTTTAATGCCACAACAGATGAGGGTAAGCTTATTGTTGCACTTCTTGACCTTGCGACAGACTTAACACAGCAAGTTGCTGTGCTTGATGAGGAAATAGGCGATTTGTTTGATGAAGTTGACGCTATAAGCGAAGATTTGTCTGACGTTGAGAACTATTTATGGCAAGAAGACGACGACGATGACGAAGAAGCTGAAATGTTTGAGGACGAGCTGTATGAAATTAAGTGCCCTGCTTGCGGTGAGGTTATTTGCCTTGACGAGGGAAGGCTTGCAGCAGACGACCTTGCTTGCCCAAACTGTGCAACAAAGTTTGAGGTAGATTTTAGCGACGAGTGCGGTTGCTGTGCAGCTAGCGACGATTGCGAAGAAGAATAATACTGCTTAAATAATTTTAGCAATTACCGGGCAACGAATTTTAACGCCACAACAAAACAGCTTTGTTTTGTTGTGGCGCTTTTATGTAAAATATTATATAATGCATTACAAAGAAACAGGGAGGTAAGAATGTTCTATTTTATAGCAATAATGAATATTTTAACTTTTGTAGCATATTGCACAGATAAAATACTGGCTATATTTAAAAAACGAAGAATAAGCGAGCGAACACTGATGTTATTTGCTTTGTGTTTTGGCGCAATAGGTGCAATGGTTGCAATGTTAATTGCACGCCATAAAATAAGAAAGCCTGCATTTTTTATACCTGTGGTGCTAATGTTTATTGTTCAGGTGGCGGCCATT
>CAYJHA010000006.1:0-4417 GCA_964369785.1 uncultured Bacteroides sp. | reverse complement strand
TTAAAAAACTTACTCACAAACCATGGGTCTTCGGCGAAAAATGTTTTGCTGTAAAGATAAGCGCACGGCTCTTCGGGCTTTTGTAAAAATGTAACGCTCTTTGCAAAAAGAAGCTGATATTTTAGCTTGCGTGCCCTGTTTTCACTGTTTATGCCATATTTACTGTCGCCTAAAACAGGGCAGCCTATGTGCGCAAAGTGCGCCCTTATTTGGTGCGTGCGCCCCGTTATAAGCTCTGTTTCAATTAGTGCCAGTGGTTTGTTTTTTTCTATTACGGTGTACTTTGTAGTAATTTTTTTTGCGTTTTTTTTCGGTGCGTCATAAATAAAAACGTGTGCTTTTTTTGCATCTTTTAACAAGTACGAGGTTAAAGTTGCACTTTTTTGCGGTGGAACGCCGTGTGTAACGCACACATATTTTTTGCTTATTTTATGCTCTCTAATAGCGTTTTTTATGCTGTTCATTGCCTGTTTGGTTTTGGCTATAATTATAATTCCACACGTGCCTGTGTCTAGCCTGTGGCATAAACTAGGCGTAAAATCAAAGTTTTCTTGCCACTCTTGCTTTGTGTGCAAATAAAGCAGTGCCCTGTTAATAAGCGTATCTGCTGTTTTGCCGTCCTCGTCAATACTGCGAAGCCCGGCCGGTTTGTTTGCTATTAAAATATGCTTGTCTTCATAAATGGGGTCAAAAACTTTTTTTGCACGCAAAAAAAGCGGCTCTTGCTTTTTTGCATAGTAACTGTCGGGCACGTAAAATTCAATTACGTCACCCACACTTAAATAATCGGCAAGCGCCACTTTCTTTTTGTTAACTTTTATCTTGTTTTCACGCAAATATTTATGCAATAGCCCTGTTTTAATATCGGGGAAATGCTCTTTTAAAACCGCTTCAAGGCGCATTTCTTTTTGAACTTTTATTGTTTTCATAAAAAATTAAAACGCTAAAATAATACCGCCGTCATTAGCATAAAGGCTCGATAGGCCTGCCGTCGGCACAGAAACTACTTCTTTTAATGCCTTGCATTTTAGCATTAGCTCATCCTTAAGTTCACCGGCACGCTGTGCACAGTTACAATTTGCCATAACAAGCGTGAGGCTTTTGTTTGCGGCATGTTGTGTTTCTTTCATAACATTTTCAACAAGTTTTTGCATGGCCATTTGTGTACCGCGTGCTTTTTCAATAAGTGCTATTTCACCGTCGTTACTACCCATTAATGGGCGCAAATTTAACGCTGTACCAACAAAGCCGGCAACTTTTGAAATTCTGCCGTTTTTAATAAGCGTGCTTAAATCGTTTAAAACAAACCTTGTTTTCATGCCTTCTATAAACTGTGTTGCCTCGCTAACTATGTTTTCAAAACTTTTGCCGGCATTTATTGCGTCATTTAAAAACATTGCAAGCCTAGTCTCGCCTGCAGAGGCGCTTTTTGAGTCAAACACGTGCACTTTCTTTTCTGGGAACTCTTCAGCTATCATGTTTTTTGCAACAACAGCTGAGTTATAACTGCCCGAAAGCTTTGAAGATAATGTAATTACAAAGCTCATATCTGCGGCTTCCATGTGCTTTGCAAAATCTTTAGGCGATGGGCAAGCGCTGGCCGCCGCACCTTTGTAGTTTGAAATGGCGCAGAGTAAATCAGGTACACTTAAGTCTTCGTTATCAACGTAAGTGTCGTCGCCTAAAATAACGCTTAGGCTAGCGTGCTTAACATTTAAAATATTTTTTAACTCAGGGTTTAAATCGCAACTGCTGTCTGCTATTAATTGTATAGACATTCAATTACATCCTTTCATATTAAACTGCATATTGTTTATTCAGTATAACATGCAGTTAAAATAAAAGCAATTAAATTACTTGTAAAAAAAGTGTGAATTTGATAAAATCTAATATATAACGTTTTAAGCAAATATTGCATTAATATATAATTGAAATGAGGTAGTAAGATTGAAGCAAGATATTCAAATTGCACAAGAAGCTGTGTTAAAACCAATTTCACATATAGCAAGTAACGTAGGGTTAAATGATGAAAATATTATTCCATATGGAAAATATAAGGCTAAAGTTGACCATAGGCTTATTAAAGAAAAACTTAGCGAAAAGGACGCAAAACTAATTCTTGTTACAGCAATTAGCCCAACACCTGCCGGTGAGGGTAAAACTACAACCAGCATTGGCCTTGCAGACGCGCTTCAATTGCTTGGCAAAAAAACAATGCTTGCACTGCGCGAACCCAGCCTTGGGCCTGTTTTTGGTGTGAAAGGCGGCGCTGCGGGCGGCGGTTACTCTCAAGTGGTGCCTATGGAGGATATTAACCTGCATTTTACAGGTGATTTGCACGCAATTGGCGCGGCAAATAATTTGCTTGCCGCAATGGTAGATAACCATATTTACCACGGAAATGAGCTTAATATTGATGCAAGGCGTATTACATGGAAGCGCTGTGTTGATATGAACGACCGTCAGCTTCGTTTTGTTACAGACGGGCTTGGCGGAAAAGTTAACGGCACACCGCGTGAAGACGGCTATGATATAACAGTAGCCAGCGAAATTATGGCTATTTTTTGCCTTGCGACTGATTTAGCTGACCTAAAAAACAGGCTTGCTAAAATAGTTGTGGCTTACACGTTTGACGACAAGCCCGTTACAGCAGAGCAATTAGGCGCAAGCGGTGCAATGTGCGCACTTTTAAAAGACGCGTTTGACCCAAATTTAACTCAAACACTTATTCACACGCCTGCATTAATACACGGTGGGCCGTTTGCCAACATTGCGCACGGGTGTAACAGCGTAATTGCAACAAAACTTGCGTGCAAACTTGCAGATTATGTTGTTACAGAAGCAGGTTTTGGTGCAGACCTTGGCGCCGAAAAATTTCTTGACATCAAATGTCGGCTCTCGGGGCTGTCGCCGTCTGCCGTTGTGCTTGTGGCAACTGTGCGTGCGCTGAAGCACCACGGCGGCTGTGCAAAAAGCGAGCTTAACGTGCCAAATATAAGCTTGCTGGAAAAGGGCAGTGCAAACCTTTTGCGCCATATTGAAAATTTACGCGAGAATTTTAAGCTTCCTGTTTGCGTTGCAATTAACGCTTTTCCAACAGATAGCAAAGAAGAGCATGACTTTTTGAGGGAATTGTGCAAAAAAATAGGCGTTCCGTGTGCATTAAGCGAAGTTTTTGCAAAAGGTGGCGAGGGCGGAAAAGAGCTTGGCGAGGCTGTATTGTCAATTATAAGCGACAATAAAATCAACTTTACTTATACCGACGACATGACGCCTGCGGATAAAATTCGCGCAGTTTGCCAAAAAATTTACAGGGCAGATGATATAGTTATAACAAAGAGCGCACAAAAACAGCTTGACACACTGGCACAAAACGGCTTTAACAACTTGCCCGTGTGCATTGCAAAAACGCAGTACAGCTTTAGCGACGACCCCGCACTTTTAGCGGCGCCGACAGGCTTTAAAATGACACTGCGCGAAGTGCGCCTTTCAGCAGGCGCAGGCTTTATAGTGGCAGTTATGGGCGACATTATGACAATGCCGGGCTTGCCGAAAAAACCGGCGGCAATGAGCATTGACGTGAGTGAAGACGGCGTTATTTCGGGGCTTTTTTAACTTTTTATAAAAGCTTTATATTGCTTTTTAAGGCGCAATGCGTAATTTTATTATAAATTCGACAGACTATATGTATAAAAAGAAAAAAGCAGCTTTGCTACTGAAAAGCGACGGAACGGAGTGTATAATTGAATTTTGAAACACTAAAAAACAATTGCACTGCGTGCACGAAGTGTGAGCTGTGCAAAACACGCACAAGCGTAGTTTTTGGCATGGGAAACCCACAAGCAAACGTGCTTTTTATTGGCGAGGCGCCCGGCAAAAACGAGGACGAACAAGGCTTGCCGTTTGTGGGGCGCAGTGGGCAGCTATTAGACAAACTACTTGCTGAAATAAACCTTTACCGAGACAAGAACATATTTATAACAAACATAGTAAAGTGCCGCCCACCGCAAAACAGAGACCCATTGCCGCAAGAATGGGACGCCTGTATGCCATATTTGCAAAGCCAGCTTGAAGTTATAAAGCCGAAAATAGTTGTGTGCCTTGGGCGAATTGCAGCACAGCGCATTATACACAAAGACATTAGTGTGATGAAAGAGCACGGCGTATTTTTTGAAAAAAGCGGCACACTTTTTATGGCAACACTTCACCCTGCGGCACTTTTGAGAAACCCGAATAATAAGCCGTTTGCAGTTGAAGATTACTTAAAGTTAAAAGAAAAGATTAAAGAAATTTGCAAGGAAACTTATATTTAACATTACGCAAGGAGAATTTAAATGGTTAAATTAAAAAGTATTTCAGTTATTTCACTTGTAATTTCTGTGGCTTTATTAATACTATCAATTTATTTTGCAAATGA